>NZ_JADEWA010000191.1:0-9551 GCF_015207865.1 Dolichospermum sp. LEGE 00246 | reverse complement strand
ATTCTGGATCAATTTCTGGATAATGGAGATTTTTACCTTTAATATGAATATCTTTCCAGATAATTCCAGAAACTTGATTTTCTCGTTGATATTCATGAATAGAGGCTTTAAAATCTTGGTAAGCTGTGAATCTTTGTACTCCGTCGGTTTTAATAAACGGATCTATAACAGGATTACTAGCAACAGTTATATCTAACTTTAACCTTTCTCCTTTTAAGCAAGCTTGGCGTTCGATTGCCAAAATCTGAATTAACTCTTGGGTATTGTAAATATTTGACATCAGAACAAGACCTAATTAGTTATTAGTTATTAGTTATGAAACTAATTGTTAATTTTGTGTCAGATGGTCATCAAGATTAATTGAAGATCTACAGCAGAATTCAGGAGTCAGGTGTAAAAATAGCTTGTTGTCTGGTTTTGAATTTAGATTCTGTACCTTATTAATCTGCAATCTGATTTAATTATTATCTCTTAATTTAAATATAAATGCCGTATCAGAATCAACTATTTGTTGTATTGTTTATCCCAGGGAATCAAAATTGGATACAGCCTCAATAAATCTACAATTATACCACTAGCGAGGTAAAGGGTATGACTCTTGTTAAGGTAAATCAAAGACACTACCCCAAAGGGGATCTTACTCGTCGAGGAATGGCTTTAGCTATGGACTTTTTCGGTGCATGGTTACTGAGTTCTATAGTGAGAAGTAATGAAATTGGTATTCAATTTGCCCAAATCTTTGTGTTTATTTTTGCTTGGTTAATTTTTCGCGTAGTCGTAGTTTACAACAATCAGGGACAAAGTTTAGGACGTTGGGCATTTGATTTAAAGATCCTAGAAGTCGTAAATAGGGAAATAGTCAACAGAATCCCTCAATTTCAGACATTGTTGCTGCGAGAAGGGATTATTTGCTTTTCTAGCTTATTATTATCCATTTTTCTGGGGAATATCATCCTCAATCCCGCTGCTGTTGTATTATTGCTTCCCTTAATCATTGACGGAGGTGCGGCTTTATCTGATACTCAGATGCGTCAGGCTTTCCATGACCGCTTTTTTCGGACGGTTATAGTTTCTTCCCGTCGAGGTTATTCATTAGATATAAAAATTAAACGGTTAGTTGCAAAATTTCCCCGAAATATGAGATAATAACCATTTGTGTTAATTATCCTCCAGGCTTTACAGTTTGTAAGATTATGGCTAAAAGTAAAGGTGCGCGCATAATAGTGACACTAGAATGCACCGAGTGTCGGACAAATCCAGATAAACGTTCTCCTGGTGTATCTCGTTATACCAGTACCAAGAACCGTAGGAACACAACCAACCGTTTAGAACTGAAAAAGTTCTGTACCCACTGCAATAAACACACAGTTCACAAGGAAATTAAGTAAGAATGAGTTACTACCGTCGTCGCCTTTCTCCAATTAAGCCCGGAGATGCCATTGATTACAAAGATGTAGATTTGTTGCGGAAGTTTCTTACCGAACGTGGTAAGATTTTGCCTCGGAGAATCACTGGTTTAACCTGTCAGCAACAACGGGCCCTGACTTTAGCCATTAAACGCGCCCGGATTGTGGCTTTGTTACCCTTCATTAACGCCGAAGGTTAAGAATATTTTGGATTTTGGATTTTGGATTATCCAAAAAAAGTAGCAGTTGCATGGATATTGCCCAGTTACTTTGAGTCCAAAATCTAAAATTTAATATTTTAATGTTAGGAAATTGCCAAAAACATTTAATTAATTCATTCTCAAAAATGGTACGATATCGCTAAATTTGAGAATGAAATTGTCAAAGGTGATAGCATTCTTCATAGGAAATTATTAAATAAAGGATTAAATACCCGTTATTTAATCCGCAATCTCCAGTCTAAAAATCTAAAAATATTAAAGTGCGACAGTTGTGGATAAGGGGACGTTAGTTGAATTTAGGGTTCAAAGCGATCGCCGTCTAGGAGTGGTAGATCGTCCAGACGGTAAAACTCGTTGGTTTGTAGTAGATGAACGGGGTCAATCTCACAGTCTTGCACCTCGCCAATTTACCTACACAGTGAATGGACAAACCTATAAACCAGGCGAAATCGCTGATTTCTTAAGTCAAGTCCAACCTTATCTAGATCCATCAAGTCTAGAAATAGCGTGGGAACTACTCATTGAAGATGGAGAAACTGTCACTCCTAGCCAATTGGCAAATATATTATTTTCGGAATCCACGCTTCCTCAGTGTTATGCAGCCCATTGTTTGTTATCGGAGGATAAACTCTATTTCAAACAGAAAGGAGACGCTTACGAACCCCGCAGCACGGCACAAGTAGCAGAACGCAAACACCAGATCGAAGTAGAATCCCAAAAAGCCAGGGGACAGCAGGAATTTTTAGCCCGTGTAGAACAGGCACTTCAGGGACAAGTAGTAGAATGGCAACGACTAGACCGCCAACGCTTAGAAGCTATAGAAAAGTATGCGACTTTGTTAGCTGATGTTGTCATGCTCAAGGTAAATTACGACTCTTTAGCTCGTGCTTGTCCGCCTTCAGCCCCAGTGTTAGAAACTATGAATATGCTGGGACGTTCTGCTACGCCCCAGGCGGCATTTCAACTTTTGATAGATTTGGGTTGGTGGACTTCCCATGAGAATCTGTTTCTGCGCCGTTCATCAATCTCCGTTCAATTTCCGCAAAAGGTATTAGAAGTGGCGCAAAAACGTTTGGATTTTCCTCCTACAGATTTGGACACAAACCGTCTCGATCTTACACATCTCAAGGTGTACACCATTGATGATGAAAGCACGACGGAAATAGACGATGGTTTGAGTTGGGAGGTATTACCAGATGGGAAGGAACGGTTATGGGTGCATATAGCTGATCCCACTCGGTTATTAATGCCAGATGATGAGTTGGATTTGGAAGCCAGAAAACGCGGGAGTACGGTTTATTTACCGACAGGGATGATTCCAATGTTTCCAGAGGTGTTGGCTACAGGTCCCATGAGTTTGGTACAGGGGAAGGTCTGTTGCGCCCTCAGCTTTGGGGTGATTTTAGATGCAGTTGGGGCTGTGGAGGATTATTCTATCCACGCTGGTTTGATCAAGCCTACCTATCGTCTCACCTACGAGGATGTTGATGAGATGTTGGAGTTGGGAGTACAGGCTGAACCGGAAATTGAGGCGATCGCTAATTGGGCAAAAATCCGCAAAAATTGGCGTTATGGTCAAGGTGCTATCAGTATCAATATGCCCGAAGCGACGATCAAAGTCAAAGACGATAATATTAATATTGATGTTTTAGATGATTCTTCATCCCGCCAATTAGTAGCAGAAATGATGATTCTCGCCGGCGAAGTAGCAGCGCGTTATGGTCAAACCCATAATATCCCTCTCCCCTTTCGCGGTCAACCTCAACCAGAATTACCACCAGACGAAGAATTACTGCAACTTCCCGCTGGTTTTGTCCGTTCCTGTGCCATGCGTCGCTGTATGCCTAAGAGCGAAATGAGCATTACACCGGTGCGTCATGCTGGGTTAGGTTTAGATACCTACACTCAAGCTACCTCTCCCATTCGTCGTTACAGCGACTTACTCACCCACTTCCAACTGAAAGCACATTTACGCGGTGAAGGTTTACCTTTCTCTGCTGAACAACTCAAAGAAGTGATGATGACAGTCATGAGTACTACCCAGGAAGCAACAATGGTGGAACGACAAACAAATAGATATTACGCCTTAGAATATTTACGTCGTCATCCTGAACAAGTTTGGCAGGTGACTGTATTAATGTGGTTACGAGAAGATAGCAATTTAGCATTAATTTTATTAGAAGATTTAGGTTTACAGTTGCCTATGTCTTTCCGCCGTTCTGTTAATTTAGGAGAAAATTTATTAGTGAAAGTTAGTTTGGCTGACCCCCAAAAAGATATGATTCACTTCCAAGAAATTATGTATCAGGAAGCCCAATCAATTACAAATTAGGGCGTTGCTGATTAAGGCGTTCGCCTTTGGCGTGGCGCAGTCATATTATATTCGCCAAAAACCTTTCAAATAATATCTCACGCAGAGGCGCAGAGTCGCAGAGAGTAAGAGTTTGAATTTCATCCTTCTATCAAGCAATAATTATTAGGGACTTTGGGAATGAATAAATTTACTTTATCTCTCATTTTTTTAAATAGTCTATTTGTGTCTATAGGAACTGCTAACGCTCAATCATTAATAAATAATCATCGTAATTCAGATATAGAAATAGAAAGAAAAACCCCTAATGTGGATGAAATTTTACAACAATTAAAACTACCACATTCAAAAATAGCAGTTATTGATGAGAATCAACAGGTCAAACAACAAAATTTTGTTTGGGTATTTAAAGATTTAAAGGAAGTTGGAAAACAACCTTTTCTCCAAGTTAATAAGGAAACAGAGAAACCAAAAACTAAACCTGAATCTAAATCACCGAAGGAAGATGAATTAGAAGATTTTGCGGAAGTTACTAAGGATACCCAAAAATTAGAGGGAATCTTTACTATTTATCGTCATAAGCATAAAAATAAAATCTATCTAGAAATTAGACCGGAACAACTCAAAAAAAATTTTTTAGCAAACTCAACTTTGGAATCTGGAATTGGTGAAAAGGGTATTTATAGTGGAATGCCATTACAAGACTTTTTATTCTATTTTCAAAAGATAGATAACCAAATCCAGTTTGTGGTTCGTAATGTCAATTTTCGGACTCGTGAGGGAGATCCCCAAGCCAAATCAGTAGCTAGATCATTTAGTGATTCTGTGCTTTATACTATTCCTATTAAAAGTATTCATTCAGAAAGAAAAACCATCATTATTGATTTAGGTGATTTATTACTTACAGATTTAGCCGGATTAGCTACTAATTTAGAATTAGCTGCTAGTCCTGAACAAGCTTATCTTGGTAATGCAAAAGTATTTCCCAGTAATTTAGAACTTGAAGCGATTTTCAATTTTGCTAATGCGGGTAAGTATGAAGGCAATAATTCGGATGTTTTACCTGATAGTCGCGCTTTTACCTTAAAAGTGCATTATAGTTTATCGGAATTACCAAAAAGTAAATATCAACCTCGGTTAGCTGATGAACGGGTAGGTTATTTCCTCACAGCTTATCAAGATTTATCTAAAGATGAACGGAGAGATCCTTTTGTTCGTTATATTAATCGCTGGAATTTAGAAAAACAAGATCCTACAGCCGCAATTTCTCCACCGAAAAAACCGATTGTTTTTTGGATTGATAATGCTGTGCCTCTAGAATATCGTGATGCTATCAAAGAGGGAGTTTTGATGTGGAATCAAGCCTTTTTGAAAGCGGGATTTAAGGATGCTATTCAAGTCCAACAAATGCCCGATAATGCTACTTGGGACCCGGCTGATATTCGCTATAATACTATCCGTTGGATTAATACTGTGGATGGTTTTTTTGCGATGGGTCCATCCCGTGTTAATCCCTTAACTGGGGAAATTCTGGATGCGGATATTTTGATTGATGGTAGTTTTGTCCGGTTGTTAAAAAATGATTATCGGCAAATTATTCAACCTCAAAATTCACAAACTCGCACTTCTTTATCAGCATTAGTTAACAATGGGCGTTTGTGTGACAAAGGTAATCAAAAATCTCCCAAATCATTAGGCAATTTGTCTAAACTGGCGACAGATTATGATTTATGCTACGGCATGGAAGCATCTAATCAGTTAGCTTTTGGTTCTTTGGCAATGTCTATGTTGGGAAATAGTCCACCAAGTCCAAAGCAGTTAAAAGATTATATCCATCAATATTTACGTTTAATTATTACCCATGAAGTTGGTCATACTTTGGGTCTGCGGCATAATTTCCGGGGTAGTACCTTACTCTCTCCTGTTGAGATGAATAATCCAGAAATTACCCGGACTAAAGGGATGACAGCATCGGTTATGGATTATATTCCTCCTAATATTGCTCCTGATGGTGTCAAGCAGGGAGATTATTTTCCCAATCAGGTGGGACTTTATGATGAATGGGCAATTGAGTATGGTTATAGTCCTAGTCAAGCAACAACTACCCTGGGAGAAAAGTCGTTTTTAGCGGCAATTGCAGGACAATCTAATCAACGGGAATTGAGTTATGCTCCTGATGAGGATTTATCTAATAGTGATCCCACTGTGAATCCTTGGGATCATAGTGGTAATGTATTGGTTTATTCTCAGTCACAATTGGCTAATGCGCGGCGGATGTGGGAACGATTAAATCAGGGATATACTATAGATGAAGAGAGTTCCAGCGATGTAGAAGAGCGTTTCAATAGTATTTTGAGGAATTATTTACGGAATTTATACTATACCAGTAAATATATTGGTGGTCAGTCTTTTTACCGAGTTAAACCAAGTGATACTAAAGGACAATTACCATTTGTTCCTGTGCCGGTAGAACAACAGCGACAAGCATTGATGACAATGCAAAAGTATGTTTTTGCGGAAGATGCTTTGAAATTTCCGCCGGAATTACTGAATAAGTTAGTACCTTCGCGGTGGTTACATTGGGGGACTAGTGTTCAGCAAGGACGGTTAGATTATCCGATTCATGATTTAGTGTTGTTGGTGCAGACTGCCGTGTTGCGGGATTTATTGGCAAGCGATCGCCTCACTCGTCTCAAGGATTTAGAATTAAAAAGTGAACCAGGAAAATCTCTCACATTGCCAGAATTATTTGATACTTTACAATCTGGGATTTGGTCGGAAGTTCTGCAACCCCAAGGTAAATTACAAATTTCTAGTTTGCGGAGAGGTTTACAACGGGAATACCTGGAAATAATGATGGGAATGGTATTGCGAAAAGAATCTGTTCCTGAAGATGCCCGAACTTTAGCTTGGTATAAACTCAAGCAGTTAAATAGTAAATTAAAACGGGTGGGTTCTGAAGATGAATATACTCAGGCTTTCTTATTAGAAACACGCGATCGCATTGAGAAAACCTTAAATGCACCATTGCTAGGAAATTAGTCTGGACGTAGCGTTATAATCGGGTAAGTTGGAGTAATTTATGTGAACAACAAGAGGTATTTATGAAAACTATATTAACCACCTCATCTCCTGTTCTCTATGATGAAGACTTTAATTTATGGATTAATTCAACTATTGAATTATTGCAACAAAAAAGATTTGATGAATTAGATATTAAAAATCTAATTGCTGAAGTAGCAAGTATGGGAAATAATGATAAGAAATCAGTTAAAAGTAATTTACGAATTTTGTTGATGCACCTGTTAAAATGGCAGTATCAACCAGATAAACGGACGAATAGTTGGCGCACAACCATTAAGGAACATCGCAACCGCTTAGAGGATGATTTTGCTGATAGTCCTAGTTTAAAGAATTATTTTTTAGAAGTATTTAATGAATGTTATCAAAAAGCTAGAGATTTAGCATCATCGGAAACTGGTTTATCTCTTGGTGTTTTTCCGGTTGAATCTCCTTTTGATATTGATGCAGTGATGAAATCTGACTTTTTCCCAGATTGAAGAAAATGATTGAGTTACAAACCCAGTTACCCACAGATACATGGATTTACGCTTCTTGGGCAGATTATGAGCAGATAATTATCAATTTGCCCAACGAAAAAGCGAAGAGTTACTACTACAAAGGGTATATGAGGCTGGAAATGGCACCAGTTAGTTTTGATCACGGTAAAGATCATGTTGTAATTATTTTTGCGGTAACTCTATTTGCGACAATTAGAGGGATTCTAGCTACAGGTTTAGACACCACTACTTTTCGTAAAACTGGTATTCAGGACTGTCAGCCTGATGTGGCGTATTACTTGCGAGAACGCGCCCAATCTATCCCCACTGGTACAGGTATTATCAAACTTGATCTGTATCCTGCACCAGATTTGGTGATTGAGATTGCGAAAACATCTCTCCTTGATGATTTGGGGACAAAGCGATCGCTCTACGAAGATTTGGGTGTTGCTGAATATTGGGTAGTAGATGTCCAAAATGCCCAAATCATCGCTTATGCTATGGCAGATCAAGGTAGTAAACGTATTCGAGAATCACAGGTATTTCCTGGTTTGGCAATTGCAATTTTAGAGGAAGCTTTACGCCGTAGTCGTGAAATGAGTCAATCTGAAGTTGGTGCTTGGTTATTGAACCAGTTTCAGCAAAAGGAGGCTTGAATTTTGGCAGTTTGGGGCATTGTTAATTTTGCACAAGTGCCTGTCACCTCCCTTTACTAGAAGACTTATTCAGCAACCCCTACTTAATGATGATGATGATGATGAGTAATAGCTGATTGGGAATTAACAGCCATACCTTCAGTTTCCATCAACTCTGCAATATGTGAATTTGCCCATTCAGCAACCATCGCTAAAAATTGTGGATCATCATTAACACAAGCCATTTGTAAATAATCTACATCTGGATGTTGTTTTTCCAAATCATGAATAATGTGATGTACATCTAACAAAGTTTCATGATTTTCTGTAGCGAAACCAATGGGCATAAATAGCAATACCTTTGCACCCAATTGAATCAAATTTTGAGCAGCTTGGGTAGCATTGGGTTGAGTCCATTCAATTAATGGGGTATCATGGTTTAACCAACCCACAGAAATTAACGGGTAATTGTTAATTAACTTATTTCTGACTAATTCATACATGGCTTGACTTTCATCAATCCCAGAAGTAAAGCCTTTCGCTTTGTGGGGACAACCATGATTCATCAAGATAATCCCAATTTGCGAAGGTAAATAACCTGTAGCCAAATCAGTATGAATTTTTTCTTCTACCAAATGCGCCATTAAATCAATATATTTTGGCTCATTGTAGAACGAGGGAATATATTTTTGGGCTTTAATCCAATGTTCATCACCATCAGCTAATTCTACCAGGGCATTATTCACCTGTTCAATCGCAATACCACTGGTAAAAATGGAATCAACAACCAATAATGGATAAATCAGCAGTTTGCTAAAGCCTTGATCTTTAATTTCGGCTAAAACTTGGTTTGGTAAAAAAGGAGCGCAGAAGTTAAAAGCTTTAAAAACTTGAACACTATTACCCCATTTATGTTGTAATTCGTGTTCAATACCCGCTCTTTGTCTTTCAAAAATGGCATTATGAGGGGAAATAAAATCATGATGCGTGTGTCCCCATTCATGACGATCGAATAATGCCAAAAGCTTTGCTAAAGGGGGATAAATCCAAGTGGGAACAGGAGCGAATTTAGCCGTCAGTAAATTTAAAGCTTGTTCGTTATAGTTAGCAAAATCTTCATAGCTTTCAACTTCGCCATAGCCCATAAGTAACACGGCTACACGGTCTTTACTGGGTAGATGATCGTGGCTATGGGTAGCGTGCAGTTTTTCGGGGGTTGCAACCACAATGAGTTCCTCAAGATAACCAAAACAGAGAGACAAGCCTAGACAATTACTAGATTATCTCTATCAATTTGTAGCATAATATCCTATCCAGGGGGATGGGATAAAAATAAAAACAAAAATACACATCTACATCTACACCCATAAATTAACCTGTACAAAAAGCTCCCTACCCCCTACTCCTGTCTCTTATAA
>NZ_JADEWA010000190.1:0-9558 GCF_015207865.1 Dolichospermum sp. LEGE 00246 | reverse complement strand
CGCCATTGCTTCACCATTACTTCTATTTTCAAAATAAAAGTTTATGGTATTTTTATGATTAAATTTATCGAAAACTAGCAAAGGATCAACTAAGCTAATTTCTAGGGGAATACTGACAATTTTACTATTATTATGGCGACGGCAATTTTCCTGAACCTCTAATAGCAATTGATTAAGATATTTGTAATCTACAAAGGTGTGGCTACGACATGGTGAAATTGTCATGGATGTATAAGTTAATTTTTATTAAGTTATCTTCCTAAAATGTCATAAATCATGGTGGTATTTTTATAGGTAACATAATTCAGTTACCATTAACCAGCATAAACTTAGTTTGATTTTGGGCTTGATCCTGTTTTGGTAGCAAGATAGCAGGTTTTATGGCAGGATATTCCCCTATAATCATAAAATTAGCACTTTTTGGTAATTTACCAAAGTTAAACTCTGAAATTATAAAATTTAACCGATAACTAAAGTTCTGGTAATTTAACTAAGCACAACTGATGACTTCAACTCAGATTTCACCACCTCAAGCTAAACTATGGCTGGCGGCTATTAAACCGCCAATGTACAGTGTTGCTATTATGCCGATTTGGGTAGGTTCGGCGGTAGCATTTAGGGAAGTAAAGATTTTTAATATAACAATATTTTCTTTGTTTATTGCCGCAGCAATTTTGCTTTTAGCTTGGGAAAATATTAGTAATGATGTATTTGATGCAGAAACAGGAATTGACCAGAATAAACATCATTCATTGGTGAATTTAACTGGTAATAAAACTTTAATGTTTTGGATAGGAAACCTGTGTTTAGGTTTGGGGTTGTTGGGAATAATAGCGATCGCTTTTGTGCAAAAAGACCCCACAGTTATTGCTATAATCCTCTTATGCTGCGGCTTAGGCTATATGTACCAAGGTCCCCCCTTTCGGCTAGGATACCAGGGTTTAGGGGAATTTCTCTGCTTTTTTGCCTTTGGTCCATTGGGTATGGGTGCAGCCTATTACAGTCAAACTCAAACTTGGTCTATCATTAATTTAGCAGCTTCCATGATTTTGGGCATTGTTACCAGTTTAGTGCTATTTTGCTCCCATTTTCACCAAGTTGCAGATGACATAGCCGCAGGAAAGAAATCTCCCATTGTGCGTTTAGGAACGCAAACAGGCGCAAAGGTATTAGTCGGATTTACGGCGAGTATTTATCCCTTAACTTTGCTATTTGTGATTTTGAATATTTTCCCAATTTGGACTTTACTCAGTTTCCTGAGTTTACCTTTTGCAATTCAATTATGTCGTCACGTCTTAGAAAATCACAATCAACCAGACAAAGTAAGTAACTCTAAATTCATCGCTATCAGAGTTCAGTTTGTGAGTTGCTTATTTTTGGGTGTGGGATTTATTATGGGTTAATAATTTTCAGAATTAAACGCAGATAAACGCAGATGAACACAGATAATTTTATACCTCATCAGACTAGGAACCGCTATATAAAGCAAGGAATACGGAATGGGATAAATTTTCTTCTTCTTTCTTTATCCCTCCTGAATCCTGACTCCTGACTTCTGACTCCTTTCTCATGATTTATCAATTTTCCTTTCGTTACTTTAGTCAGAAATTCACCAAACCTATGATTACAAATCATGGAATTTGGGAAATCCGCGAAAGCATAATTATCCGCTTAATTGACGAAAAAGATCAGATTACTTGGGGAGAAATTTCCCCTATTTCTTGGTTTGGTTCAGAAACCATAGAACAAGCCTTAGATTTTTGTCGTCAACTTCCAAAAGAAATTACCAAAGAGATAATTTTTGCCATTCCCGATAAATTACCAGCCTGTCAATTTGCTTTTGAATCTTCAACCCACCCAGGTGGGTTTCGTCTGTGTAGCCGCGTTAGCGTGCCGGAGGCATCTTTCCAGTCGCCAGGTACTAATCTCACCTACAGCGGCTTATTACCAGCCGGAAAATTAGCTTTAAATCAATGGAGTAACTTATGGGAACAAGGATATAAAACATTTAAATGGAAAATCGGTGTTAATGAAATCAATCAAGAATTAGAAATATTTGATTTACTCATTTCCAGTTTACCAACATCAGCAAAATTACGTTTAGATGCTAATGGCGGACTTACTTATCAACAAGCTAAATTATGGCTAGAAAAATGTGATCAATTCTCACCCAAAATTGAATTTATCGAACAACCTTTATCTGTAGATAAATTTACAGAAATGCAAGAATTAAGTAACTTATATTTAACACCCATAGCCTTAGATGAATCTGTCGCCAATCTCCACCAATTAGAATCATGTTTTCAGCAAGGTTGGCGAGGAATATTTGTAATTAAACCGGGAATATTCGGTTCACCATCTCAGTTAAGAGAGTTTTGCAAACAACATCAAATTGATATTGTATTTTCATCTGTCTTTGAAACCGAAATTGGTAGACAAGCCTCACTACAATTAGCCGCAGAATTATCCACAAATAACCGCGCTGTTGGCTTTGGAATTAACCACTTTTTTCAACAACAAGAAGCAAACTGGCTAGAAAGTCTATGGAAAACATTTTAGATAATATCCAAAACCATGATTGGCTAATTTGTGATCATAGCCAAGAATTACCAAAGATAGCAACAGAATTATATTTAAAATTAACCCAGTTATCAAATCCAAAAATCATCATTGCAGAAAAATCGCCAGTGAGATTTTTAGGAAGTTTTATTGCTGCTTGTGCGGCTAAATGTCCAGTTTTTCTCTGTAACCCAGATTGGAGTCAAGACGAATGGGAACAAGTCTTTAATTTAATCCAACCAGATATAGTTTTAGGAATAGATTATCACTTTTCAAAATCACAAATTTCCAATTATGAATTACCAATTAGTAATACTATCATGATTCCTACGGGTGGTTCATCAGGAAAGATAAAATTTGCTATTCATACATGGCAAACATTAACTACTTCAGTGCGAGGATTTACAGAATATTTTCAAATCAATTCAGTTAATTCATTTTGTGTATTACCATTATATCATGTGAGTGGGTTAATGCAATTTATGCGTTCCTTCACAACAGGAGGTAAATTAGTCATAACCTCATCTAAAACCTTAGAAAATTCTCAATTACCAAATATTAATCCCCACGATTTCTTTATATCTTTAGTTCCTACCCAATTACAAAAATTCCTCCAAAATCCCGCATTAACTCAATGGCTATCCAAATTTTCTACTGTCCTTTTAGGAGGTGCGCCACCTTGGGAAGAACTATTAGAAAAAGCGAGATATCATCAAATTAGATTAGCACCTACCTATGGAATGACAGAAACCGCTTCTCAAATAGCAACTCTTAAACCGGATGAATTTTTACAAGGTAAATTTAATAGTGGAAAAGTCCTACCCCATGTTAAAATCGTCATTGATAATCCACCGGGAAATCTAAATATTCAAACTCAATCTTTAGCATTAGGTTATTATCCCCAAATCTGGGAAAATAGAAATAACTTTATAGTTGATGATCTTGGTTTTTTAGATCATCAAGGCTACTTACATATTATTGGCAGGAATAGCGACAAAATCATTACAGGTGGGGAAAATGTTTACCCAATCGAAATTGAATCAGCGATTAGAAGAACTCAAATGGTAATTGATGTTTGTGTAATTGGTATAGCTGATAAATATTGGGGACAAGCATTAACAGCCATTTATATTCCCAAAGATAAAAATATTTCCCACATAGAAATTCAAACTCAACTCAAAAATCAACTGAGTAAATTTAAAATTCCCAAATATTGGATTTCCCTACCAAACTTACCCCGTAACGTCCAAGATAAAATCAACCGTCAACAACTCCAAAAAATCGCCGAAGATATTCTGAAAACATAATACTTTAGATCCCCGACTTCTTGCAAGAAGTCGGAGATCTATGTCCTGAAATCACATAACCTCCTCCCTTGACCTTCTTCTCTCTGCGCCCTCTGCGTCTCTGTGGTTAGTTTCTAGCCAATGATTCATATAACTTGGTAATTCCAGCTTATTTCTACTATTTATATCAATACAAACGTGCCTAGTAATTGCCTTAGCAACTACGACTTCATCTATGATAATCTCATAGGTAATTTCAAACTTATCTAAACCTATTTTTTCTGCTAATAGACTAATCATTAAATTGTCACCACAATACATAGGACGTAAAAAATCTACATTTGTATGAACAATAGGAAAAGCCACAGATGGATTAGTAAAAAATGATTTAAGATTAATACCAGAAGCGGCTAATGAAACCTCATAAGCTTCATGACAAATTCTCAAAATGTTAGCGAAATAAACGACTCCAGCCGCATCAGTATCTTGAAATCTTACAGTGTAGTAATATGTAAAAGCCATTGCAAAAATGTCCTGAATTAAAATCTGCTATTACATATCATTTTACTTAATATTAACTTTTAATAAAAATCCCATGATCTCAGAACGCATAGATAATGTTTTTTGTCAATGCGTAAGTCCTAGTACAGCATGGCGCAAATAAAGTAACCATTCTTAATAGCTATTACGGGTTGAGGTAAATAAATTTCATGCTGTTATTGATGAATCGTTTCTGGGCGCAGACCCTGCTTTCTGAATTTTTCATGGTCAGAATCTACTAGTACAGCCTGGTGTAAATAATATGACTATTAAAAGCTCCGAAAATTTGATTGATTACAAGGCTTGAAAATGGTTTATTCACTTAGGGAACACCAAAAAATAAATTACCCAATTTTGTGGGATGGGCATCCTGCCTGTCCTTGATGATTAGCAGGCAAGATGCCCGCACCACAAGAAATTTTTGGGTATTTTTTTAATTGGAAGTCCCTTAAGCCGCAGTGTAGTAGTATCATAGGAATATTATTACCAAGTATAACTACGCATAAATCGGGATGACAGGATTCGAACCTGCGGCATCCTGCTCCCAAAGCAGGCGCGCTACCAAGCTGCGCTACATCCCGTAAAGCCATCAAAACCAAACTCCACACGAACCGAATCATGTATTGTTGGTTCATCTCGACTATCATATCACAAAAAATAAAAAATGCAAACCCAATGATCCAGAAAAATCAGATTTAGGGAAATATCCTCAATTCCCTAATCCCCACACCCCAGCTACCTGATCACTGAGGATACCAAAACATTCCTTTTATACCTTCAGGATCTGACATAAAGCCCATCGTCTTATAGAAATCTACAACATGAGGGTCGGCAAAAAGAGTGACATTACTAATTTCTTCACTCCTGAGTTTTTTGAGGACATATTTCATTAATGCCTTACCTAGTCCTCTACTTTGAAAATCAGGATGAACGACTACATCCCAAATAGTGGCATTAAAAGCATGATCTGAGGTAGCACGGGCAAAACCAATCAAACGCTTTTTGTTTCCTCGCACTTGCCACATAGAGGCTACGAGAAAACTATGCTCAATAGCTTTTTTTACTTTTCTAAGAGGGCGACGTGACCAGCCAACTGCATCACAGAGTTCTTCAAGTTCATAAAGGTCAATATCTCTTTCCGTACTGAAAACGATTTGATCCTTACTTACACTAGAATTACCATCAACTTCCGCTGTATGCTCATTAACAGCAGTGTTTTTATTTGTCGCTAAAGATTCAGGAGTGCTAAACCAAGTTTTCCAAAAACCCATGCCAATGCAGTTCGGGTAGTATGACTAAAATTGGTTTCCACTTTTAAAAAGTGTTGATTCACATTTAACGTCACTATGATTATTGCCGGCTAATTCACTAGAAACATTCTACGCGGTTTAGCGATTTGCAATACTCACAGCTAGTTATCCAGTGTTTCTTCCCAATCACTCTCAACTCTAGCATTTTGTTTTGACACTACTCCATAAAACTGAACCAAAGGCAAAAATTTTCCGAAATTCAAGGATCTTTCTCATTTTCGTGACTAGTTTCAGTCGCGTTGCTGTCATGACCAGATAAAACTCAGATCATCCTATGCTAATCAATATCAACTTCAATAACACAATGAGAATAAATAATTTAACTGATCCGCTGTAGACTTTAAAAGATAACATTATTTCTGATACAGCAGAATTCAGGAGTCACCGAGTCACCGAGTCACCAAGTCAGGACTAAAACTGCCTTGCTATCTGGCTTTGAATTTAGATCCTGTACCTCATTAATTTGCAATATGCTGTATCTAATTAAATTGGGGATACGTGAGAGGCACAAGACAACAGGTAACAGGTAAAAGTGCTTAATCTTCCCCCTGTCCCTTGTCCTCCTGCCCCCCTGCTCCCCTGCCCCAGTTTGTACAAAACAAGCAAGTCCTACCCGCAAAAATGGCTTCTGGTTTAAAATCTTCAACTCTAGAACTCCTGAAACGCTTTAATCGGGCGTTTCCCCAATTCTATGAGCAATTTGTTAGCAGTGAGATTCAACTTCAAAATTTACGCCTAGCATACCGTCTTTATAAAACTAAACGGGCTGTTATTGAGATGAAGCCAGAAGGGAGTAAAAGCGCCCTTCATTTTGCCTACCGCAATCAATCTTTCCTCTTGAGCGATATTTTTGGTGTCCTAGCAGCTTATGGTTTAACTATTCATGGTCTAAGTTTATACGGTCAAATTCGACCACCAATGCTGGTTTTTATTAAATTACTGGTATCTCGTGGCAATAAAGCACTAACTGAAAAAACTGCTGAAAATGTTTGTCGTGCTATTCGTGAGGCATTAGCAGGCACATTTGAGGTAGAAGAAATGCTGGCTGTAGAATTTAATCTTGATGCTGGTTTGGAACAGGTACAAACTGATTTCTATGTTGATCCTGTTTTTCATCTTCCGGCTTTAGTAATTGAAGCTGATAATCAACCTGGATTATTCTATAAAGTAATGTATGCTATCTGGCAAGAAGATCTGCTGGTGGTTAACGCCAATTTACTAGTTTGGCGCGGACGGACTCGACTAATTCTTTATTTGTTAGGTCCGAATGAAAGTCTCATTCCTGAATATTTAGGTCACAAAATCGCGGAAGGGGTGAAACATAGATTACTTAATCAATAAAATTAGCTCAGTAGGTTGGCGTTAAAAGTTGTTGTTATAACAAGGCAAAAGGTTTTAGATAATTGTACTTTTATTTACACATTTTGTTTATTTAACGTCCATCTGCTTAATTCAAAATTTTAATTTTTGAATTTTTGGTTCTCTGTTCGTGTTGAGTTGTATTGAGTCGCACCCACCCTTGAGGGTACGATATTTAATTATGGCAACAATAGAAATCTTAGGCGTTCCACATACTTATGAGCTAACTGCTCCCACATCATGCCCCCATACTTTAGTATTTATCCACGGTTGGCTAAATAGTAGTGTATATTGGCAACCTGTGATTTCTCGTTTATCGGTAGATTTGCAGTGTTTATCTTATGATTTACGAGGTTTTGGTGAATCCCAGTCTCAGGTGACATCAGATATAGAACTGACTGCTACAGACTCTAGTATGGTTAGTTTGTCTTTGGATTCTATGCACTCTCCATATGCTTATGCTCAGGATTTGGCTGTGCTTCTCCAACACCTGAATATTTCTAGCGCTTGGTTAGTCGGTCATTCCTTAGGTGGTACTATTGCTCTATGGACTGCGGCTCAACTACCTGATTGTGTTCAAGGTGTGATTTGTATTAATGCCGGTGGTGGGATTTATCTGAAGGAAGCTTTTGAGCAATTTCGCGCCACTGGGCAAAAATTTTTACAAGTCCGTCCCCGTTGGCTTTCACAAATGCCTTGGATTGATTTGTTGTTTACTAAAGCTAGTGTGTTGCGTCCTCTAGACCGATATTGGGCGCGTCAACGACTGATTGATTTTATTATTGCTGACCCTGAAGCTGCTTTGGGAACTCTTCTCGACTCCACTACGGAAGAAGAAATTAACTGTCTACCCCAATTAGTATCCAAATTAAAACAGCCAGTCTATTTTTTAGCTGGTGCTGACGATAAGGTGATGGAACCTAAGTATGTCCGCCATTTAGCAAGTTTTCATTGGCTTTTTCAATACGTGGGCGATAATGTGATTGAAATTCCCGATTGTGGTCATCTGGCTATGTTGGAACAACCAGAAGCCGTGGCTGAACATATTCGGTCATTAGTCATTAGTCATTAGTTATTGGTCATTAGTTATTAGTTATTGGTCATTGGTCATTGGTCATTGGTCATTGGTCATTGGTCATTGGTCATTGGTTATTAAGAAAATTCTTCTTTCTCCTGAACTCCTGAATGGGCGCAGTCCCTGCGCCCCTACGTCCTGATAGCGTAGCGTGGCGTTAGCCATACTCCTGAATGGGTGCGAGACCTGCGCCCCTAAGTCCCGAACTAATTTTCGTATAATTGCATGACTTGGTTCAGTGAGAGCCGGGAATGCACTCCTAATGTGAGGGGTGATGTTCTCCCAAGTGATAGATGTTCGGCGGCGGCACAGCCAATCATGGCGGCGTTGTCGGTACAAAATTTTAAGGGGGGGAATAAAACCCGGATGTTATGTTTGCTGGCTGCTGCTTGTAAATGCTTTCTTAGTCCACTATTAGCAGCTACACCACCACCTACGGTAATGGTATCTAGTCCATAGTTACGAGCGCAGGCGATCGCCCTTTTGGTGAGCGATCGCGCTATGGTATCCTGAAAACTAGCCACTACATCCGCTATTGGTACTTCTTTGCCCTCTTTCTCTAACTGCTGCACTAAACGTAATACTGCTGTCTTCAATCCGCTAAAACTACAATCATAAGGATGATAACCCCCACCAGGTAAAGAAATTTTGCCTTCCGGTAATGCAAAAGCTTGGGGATTGCCAGTTTGTGCCAGTTTATCAATTATTGGTCCACCGGGATAACCCAGTTTTAACAACCGCGCCACCTTATCAAAAGCCTCACCCGCCGCATCATCACGGGTTTCTCCCAAGGTTTCGTAGATACCATAATCTTTCACATAAATCAAGCTTGTATGACCTCCAGAAACAAGTAAGCTAAGAAAGGGAGGATTTAAACTTGGCTCACTCAAGTAAGTCGCGTAAATATGACCTTCCAGGTGATGCACCCCCAAAAAAGGCAAATTATGGACAATTGCCAGAGTTTTAGCAGCCGTTAATCCTACCAGCAACGCTCCTACCAGTCCAGGCGCACAAGTGGCAGCTACCCCGTCAATCTGACTCCAATCTAAATGACTAGATGCGATCGCTTGCTCTATTTCATAATTCAGCGTTTCTAAATGCTGACGTGAAGCCACCTCCGGCACTACCCCACCATATTGTTGATGAACAGGAATTTGTGAAGCAACAATACTGCTACATACTTCACGATTCTTAATAATTGCCACAGCAGTTTCATCACAACTGGTTTCAATAGCCAAAACGGTTGTCATAGGAGATTAATAGGGAATAGGGAACAGGGAATAGGGAATAGGGAATAGGGAACAGGGAATAGGGAACAGGGAACAGGGAACAGGCAAGAGGCAAAATGCAAAATGCAAAATGCAAAATGCAAGAGAATATATATATTCTCTCATATCTCCCCTACTCCCTGCCCCCTGCCCCCTACTCC
>NZ_JADEWA010000189.1:0-9563 GCF_015207865.1 Dolichospermum sp. LEGE 00246 | reverse complement strand
GAATTATTTAGTTAAGTTATGGGAAAAGATCAATATTCCCTGTTCCCTGCTATAATAACTGACCGTTGATTGAAAAAATTTTAATAATGATCACTTGGTGTTCCTTGCTAATGAAACAATGGGGTAGGATGACAAAATTCCTATCTTTGTTCTGTCTTTGTTTATTATTGGTCGTTAGTTGTACTCCTAAACAGCAAACAAATACACCACAGTCTAGCACTGTAAATACTACTACGGGTGATGGTCGGATTACTGTAGGGACAACGGAAAAGCCAAGAACTCTTGATCCTGCTGATGCGTATGAATTGGGATCTTTGAGTTTAGTATTTAATATGAGCGATCGCCTGTACACTTATGAACCAGGTAGTACAGAAATTAAACCACAATTGGCAACAGCATTACCAAAAGTGAGTGCAGATGGTTTAACCTATACCATTCCTATTCGCCAAGGAGTCCTATTTCATGATGATACTCCCTTCAATGCCAAAGCAATGGAGTTTAGTCTGCAACGCTTTATCGAAAACAAAGGTAAACCATCCTTCCTACTTTCTGATACCGTAGCCTCAGTTAAAGCCACAGGAGAGTATGAATTAACAATTAAACTGAAAAAACCCTTTGCCGCTTTTCCTTCATTGTTAGCATTTTCTGGAGTCTGTGCAGTTTCGCCAAAATCCTATGAAATTGGGGCGGTAAAATTTAAACCGAATATTTTTGTGGGAACTGGCGCTTACAAATTAGCCAAATATGGAACTGATTCCTTAAAGTTTGATGTATTTGATAAATATTGGGGAACAAAACCCGAAAACAAAGGTGTCAATGTCCAAATTCAAACCAGTCCAGTTAACTTATTTAATGCCTTTAAAACTGGGGCGATAGATGTCGCCTATCTATCCTTACAACCGGATCAAATTCAGAGTTTAGAAGCCAGTGCGAAAAAGGGAGATTGGCAAGCTATATCTGCTCAAGGTAGTGTAGTTACTTATATGACTTTAAATCGCAATCAAAAACCTTTAGATAAAGTAGAGGTGAGACAAGCGATCGCATCATTAATTGATCGTAAATTATTAAATGATCGGGTATTATTATCACAGGCTGATCCTCTTTATAGCATGATTCCCACCACCTTCAACGTTTCCCAGCCATTGTTTCAAGATAAATATGGTGATGGTAAATTTGAAGAAGCCAAAAAATCCTTAGTCGCTGCTGGTTTCTCCAAAGAAAATCCAGCAAAAGTGCAAATTTGGTATCCTGCAAGTTCAATGACGCGCAGTTTAGTTGCACAAACCTTAAAATCCCTAGCTGATACTAAAATGGATGGTATTTTGCAATTTGAAGTTAAAACCGTCGAAGGTGCAACTTTCTATAAAGAAATTTCCAAAGGTTTATATCCCAGTACCTTAACTAATTGGTATCCAGACTTTTTAGATCCAGATAACTACGTACAGCCATTTTTAGCCTGTGAAAAAGGTTCAGTTGCTAAAGGTTGCGAAACTGGAGGTAGTCAAACTCAGGGGTCATTTTATTATAGTGAAGCTATGAATAAACTCATAGATCAACAACGCAAAGAACAAAATCCTGAAACTCGGAAGAAAATATTTGCCGACATTCAAACCCAAGTATTAACTGATGTTCCCTACATCCCTTTATGGCAAAGCAAAGATTTTGTATTTGCTCAAAAAGGCGTAGCCAATGTCAATCTTGATCCTACCCAAAACCTGATTTACAAAACAATTAAAAAGTAGGGAATAGGTGACAGGTGACAGTTAAGAGGAGATAGGGAGAAGTTTTCTTCTTTCATTCTTCTCTCATTCCCAGACTCCGGCTGGGAATGCCATTTAGAGGCTCTGCCTCTTGTTAATTAGATGAGGCAGAGCCTCAAGACTGCATTCCTTGTCTCTGACAAGGAACGAGGTTAATCCTTCTTCTCTCATTCCCAGACTCCGGCTGGGAATGCCATTTAGAGGCTCTGCCTCTTGTTAATTAGATGAGGCAGAGCCTCAAGACTGCATTCCTTGTCAGAGACAAGGAACGAGGTTAATCCTTCTTCTCTCGTTCCCAGACTCCGGCTGGGAATGCTATTTAGGGGCTCTGCCTCTTGTTAATTAGATGAGGCAGAGCCTCAAGACTGCATTCCTTGTCAGAGACAAGGAACGAGGTTAATCCTTCTTCTCTCGTTCCCAGACTCCGGCTGGGAATGCTATTTAGGGGCTCTGCCTCTTGTTAATTAGATGAGGCAGAGCCTCAAGACTGCATTCCTTGTCAGAGACAAGGAACGAGGTTAATCCTTCTTCTCTCGTTCCCAGACTCCGGCTGGGAATGCTATTTAGAGGCTCTGCCTCTTGTTAATTAGATGAGGCAGAGCCTCAAGACTGCATTCCTTGTCAGAGACAAGGAACGAGGTTAATCCTTCTTCTCTCGTTCCCAGACTCCGGCTGGGAATGCTATTTAGAGGCTCTGCCTCTTGTTAATTAGATGAGGCAGAGCCTCAAGACTGCATTCCTTGTCAGAGACAAGGAACGAGGTTAATCCTTCATTCTTCATTCTTCATTCTTCATTCTAACTCCTGACTCCTATAAAAAATATGTCCCGTTCTAAAGCATTACAGTATTACATAGTTTCCCGGTTACTATTTGCGCCACTGCAACTATTAACTATTATCACCATTGTCTTTATTTTACTTAGAGCCACCCCAGGAGATCCAGCAGATGCAATTCTGGGAGGAAGAGCGCCAGAAAGTGCAAAAGAAGAATTAAGAAAACAACTTGGTTTAGACTTACCAATTTGGTTACAATATCTCAATTATTTAGGTAACTTACTACGCTTTGACTTAGGAACTTCCTTAACCAGTCGCGGGCAAAATATAGGTGAAATAATTGGTCAATATTTTCCAGCCACAGTAGAATTAGCATTTGCGAGCATGGCTGTAGCGTTGATTGTCGGAGTTTTAGTGGGAACTATTTCCGCTTCTCGTCCGGGAACTGGTTTTGATATTGGTGGGCGTTTATTTGGGATTATTACCTACGCATTACCGATGTTTTGGGCAGGTATGTTATTACAATTAGTTTTCTCAGTTCAACTGGGTTGGTTTCCTAATTCCAATCGGTTTCCCCCTAATCTTCCCGCACCTACAAATATTACTGGTTTATATACAATTGATAGTTTATTAGCTGGGAATTTAAGTCAATTTTTCACATCTTTACATCATTTAGCTTTACCAAGTTTAACTTTAGGAATTTTGCTCAGTGGCATTTTTGAACGCATTGTCAGAGTTAACTTAAAACAAACCTTAAAAGCTGATTATGTAGAAGCGGCTAGAGCGAGAGGAATTTCTGAAAGTAAGATATTAGTTTCCCATGCTTTGAAGAATGCCTTAATCCCGGTAATTACGGTCTTAGGATTAACATTTGCTTCCTTGTTAGGTGGAGCAATTTTAACAGAAGTGACATTTTCCTGGCCAGGGTTAGCAAATCGTTTATATCAAGCTATTTCCGACCGAGATTATCCTACCGTCCAGGGTGTGTTAGTATTTTTTGGAGCAATTGTGGTGAGTGCCAGTATTCTGATTGATATTCTCAATGCTTATGTAGATCCGAGAATTAGATATTAAAAAAGGAGTATGATTTTAGCATGGCTAACGCCATACACCATACAGTGCTAATAGAAAGTGATTAGCTAGACTGATAACTTTGTCAAAAAAATTTTAGATCGCTACTTTTTAAACTCATGTAAAAGAACAGCACTCTTGTGAAAACAGATACTATATTCTATCAACTATTTCAGACATTACCTAGTATCCTTTTTGAACTGATTGGCAAGCCAGCCACAGAAGCGGAAGCATATCAATTCACATCTGTAGAAATTAAGGAACTAGCATTTCGCTTTGATGGTTTATAAGGAAGAACGCCGAAAACCCTTGAAAATGTGGCTGACTCAGTCAGCCACATTTGGGCTTTAGACAAGAGATGAAGGCTAGAGGCAGGATTTATCCTGCATTGACGTTAATTTGAAAATTTGAAATTATTTCAAATTTTAATCCATATTCGTGATACAACTAAATTGTCACTAAAGACATAAAAAGCTACCGAGGGACTCTCGGAAAGTTACGCTTGTCAGATATGATTTCACCCGCCAGGGCAAACGAAATCAGGGCAAGAACCCAAATATTTAAGGCAATGCCTGAAACTGGGATAACTGAGGGATATAGACTGAAACTCTCTATAGAATCTCCGCGTCTTTAGACCGGAGAGTGTCAAACCTGATTCAGAAATACCTGAACAACCGATTTACTTTGTAGAAGTTCAATTTCAACCGAAAGCGGATTTTTACTGGCGGTTATTTACCGAAATCTTTGTTTATCTGAATCAATATCAACCAAAGAATGATTTTCACGCAGTAGCCATTTTTGCTAAACGTAGTTTAGATCCTGGTGTACCAATGCAGTATCGGGGTTTGCTAATGAGTCAGCAAATCACGTTTATTTATTTGGATGAGTTGGAGGTAACAACCGATAATTCAATAGGACTGGGAATGGTACAGCTAGTAGTGGAAAAAGAGGAAACTGCTATTGATCATACAAGGCAGTTAATCCAAAAATCTCGACAACAATTAGCAGATGCCAGTAAAAGACAAAAAGTCTTAGAATTGTTAGAGACGATCTTGGTTTACAAATTAAGTAATTTAACTCGTCAGGAGATTGAAGCAATGTTTACTCTAGATGAATTAAAGCAAACAAGGTATTTTCGAGAAGTTGCGGAGGAAGCGAAAGTACAAGGTAAGTTAGAAGGTAAGTTAGAAGGTAAGTTAGAAGGTAAGTTAGAAGGTAAGTTGGAAGGTAAGTTGGAAGGTAAGTTGGAAACAGTACCTTTGTTATTACAGTTAGGTTTGACTGTGGAACAAATAGCCGCAAATTTGGCTGTAGATATTGAAGCGGTAAGAAAGGTTGCGGAAACATCTGTTAATGAAACTCCTTCAGATTCAGAGGGAACAGGGAACGGGCAACAGGGAACAGGAAAAACTCATGTTTAAAAACATGAGATTGAAATAATGACACTGTTTTTTTCGTGCTACGCATCTTTTAAAAACATCCTTCTTTTGTAATAGAAGAAATGGAAAGTGATTAGTTCAACTGATCACTTTTTTAATATTTTGCAATTAATTGTCTAATTTTTACTCCTTGGTCTTTTAAGGCTTGTTTCAAGTCAAACTTTAACTTTTATTCCTACCTGCTAAATTGTTGTACTATCAGACACATTATTACCTTTGAAAACTACGAGGATCAAGGGCATCACGTAAGCCATCACCTAATACATTAAATGACAAAACGGTAATAATAATCAGAATTGCTGGTGGTAAAATTAGCCAAGGTTGTAATACTAAAATAGAAGCATTACTGGCTAAAGAAAGCATATTTCCCCAAGAAGGATCTGGTTGTTGAATACCTAAACCAATTAGACTTAATACTGCTTCTGCTCCAATAAAACTAGGAATTGTTAAAGTAGCAGAAATAATAATGTAAGTTGCAGTTTGTGGTAAAACATGACGAACAATAATATAAATGGGATTACCACCCATTACCTTTGCTGCTTGCACAAATTCAAGTTCTTTGATTGATAATACCTGTCCGCGAATTATCCTCGCTAAACCTGCCCAACTAATTACAGAAGTGATGAGAATGATTAATAAAAATCGCTGAGTGCTGGTTAATTTTGGACTCAAAATTCCTGATAGTGCTACTAATAAATAAATACTCGGAAAGGTCATCAATACTTCTGCTAAACGCATGATAATACTATCAATTATTCCGCCAAAATAGCCGGAAATACCACCAATAAGCAACGCCAATGGATAGGTAATGATAATTCCAAAAATACCAATAAACATACTAATTCGACCACCATGCAACAGCCGACTAAATTGGTCGCGTCCTTGTTCATCTGTTCCCAAAATATTCAATTTTGCGTCACCAATAACCCCAAATAAATGCCAATTTAAGGAAATGCCAGGGATAATTGTGGCTTCCTGCCATTTGGGTGGGAGGGAAATACTCAAATTGAATAATTGATATTTAGGTCCAGCAACAAATAATCTTAATGGTGAAGGTTTTGTCTGGTCTATAATTATTTTTCTTTCCCCAGTTTCTAAGTTAGTATCGCCTTGTGTTGTAGGATATACGTGGGGTCCAATAAACTGCCCTGATTGAGATACCCAATGAATCTGAGTCGGTGGCAGTAGTGAACCATTGGTTTGTGAATCATAAGGGTTATAAGGAGCGATGAAATCAGCACCAATTACTGCTAAATAGAAACAGAAGAGGACAATTGCCCCAGTTCGTGCTAAAGGGTTTTTGTTGAGTCGTTGCCACCAATTCATAGTTTTTGACGTAAAAGTTAATGTTGATTAATTGTTGATAAAAGTATATATCAATAGATTAGATAAAAAATCGCAAACCTATTTTATGAATAACCTGCATCACCATCGGTCACAATTTCCCGCTTTAAGTAATAAGCTTTATTTTAACTACGGAGGACAAGGTCCAATGCCGCAAAGGGCTATGGATGTTATCACTCAATCTCAAGCCCATATTCAAAGTATAGGTCCTTTTGGGAGTGAGGCATACAGTTGGATCGCACCGCAAATACAAGCCAGTCGGGAGGCGATCGCCTCTATATTAAATGTACCATCTGATACAATAACTCTCACTGGTAATGTCACAGTCGGTTGTAACATTGCCTTATGGGGAATTGATTGGCAACCGGGTGATCATCTTCTCCTTTCTGACTGCGAACACCCTGGTGTCATTGCTACTGCCCAGGAAATTGCTCGTAGATTTGCAGTAGAGGTTACTACCTGTCCGTTAATGGCTACTTTAAATGAGGGGAATCCCATCAGTATTATTGCTGAAAACCTCCGTCCCAAAACCCGCTTAGTAGTTTTAAGTCATGTCCTATGGAATACAGGTCAAGTTTTACCCATTGATAAAATTGTAGAAATATGCAAAAGCAATAATTCTCTGTTATTGATAGATGCGGCTCAATCAGTGGGCGTTCTTCCTTTGGATTTAACTGCTTTGGGTGTAGATTTTTATGCCTTTACTGGTCACAAATGGTTATGCGGTCCTGCTGGTGTGGGTGGTTTATATGTGTATCCTCAAGCCAGGGAAAATCTGCATCCCACTTTCATTGGCTTAAATGGAGTAGTTACTAATAATCAAGCCCAACCGACGGGTTGGCAACCAGATGGACGCAGATATGAAGTATCTACTTTACCAACTTCATTATATGTGGGTTTAAAAGAAGCAATTACAATTCATGAACAATGGGGGACAGCACAGGAAAGATATGAGCAAATCTGCAAAAATAGTAATTATCTCTGGCAAAAATTAAACTCTTTACCCAATGTCAAATGTTTAAAAAATTCACCCCCAGAAAGTGGATTGGTTTCTTTTCAATTAACTAATCAGCCTAGTTCTAAATTAGTGCAATCTCTAGAGTCAGAAAATATTTTAACTCGAACAATTGCCAGTCCTAATTGCATTCGTGTGAGTGTTCATTATTTAACATTAGAATCAGAAATTGACCAATTAATAGCAGCTATAAAAGGCGACTAGTACCGCAAGGCGGAAGTCAAAAGTCAAAAGTCAAAATGAAGACAGTATAGGCTTTTGGAGGATTTAGAATGGTTGGTTTATTTACGCCGTTTTGTACTAGAAGTCACTGCTAAACAGACAAAACCCACCTTTGTGGGTTAAATCATATTAGTCCGCGACGGCGGACTTTGCTTGTGTAGTAGTGATTTCTAATCGCCCAATACTCTTTTTAACCTTGTTTTAAATCATGAAAAGACCAACTATATATATAGCCATCACAAATCACGGTTTTGGTCATGCTACCCGCACAGCTTCCATTGCTAACACTATCCAAAAACTATATCCTGAAGCATTATTAATTCTAGTCACCACTGCACCTCGCTGGTTACTGGAATCTTATATAGAGGGTGATTTTATTTTACGTCAACGGGCGTTTGATTTAGGTGTGATTCAAGCTGATAGTTTGACAATGGATAAACCAGCAACTTTAGCAAAACTGCGAGAAATTCAAAAAAATCATAAATCTTTAATTGCTTCAGAAGTTAATTTTATTCGTCAAAATCGCGTTGATTTAATTTTAGCAGATATTCCTTTTCTAGCTGCTGGATTTGCTGAAGCTACGAATATTCCTTGCTGGATGATTAGTAACTTCGGTTGGGATTTTATCTATCGAGATTGGGGGGAAGAATTTACGGAAATGGCTGATTGGATTAGTGATTGGTATAGAAAATGCGATCGCCTATTTCGTCTTCCTTTCCATGAACCCATGTCAGCATTTACCAACATTACAGATGTCGGTTTAACTGGTGGTTCTCCCCATTTTAATATTGATGAATTACGCACTAATTGGCAAATAAGTAGACCGCCAGAAAAAACCATTTTACTGACATTTGGTGGTTTAGGTTTGCAAGAAATTCCTTACACTAATACCAGCAGATTTCCCGATTGGCAATTTATTACTTTTGATGCCTCAGCCCCAGATTTACCTAACTTAATTAAAATTACAAATCATCAATATCGTCCTGTGGATTTTATGCCGATTTGTGGGAGAATTATTTCTAAACCTGGATATGGGACATTTTCAGAAGCTACCCGTCTAGAAATACCAGTTGTAACCATACCCCGTCATGATTTTGCCGAAGCAGCTTTCATGTTAGCAGGAATTGCTAATTACAATCATCATCAAATTCTCACAACACCAGAATTTTTTCAAGGAGATTGGGATTTTCTTGATCAATCACCCCAAGCACCAAAGCAACCCAACATCATAGCCAAAGATGGGAATGAAACAATAGCCAAAGCTGTGATAGATTATTTAGAGACAAATATAGCGGTATGCACTTGAAAAAATACATCATAAGCCCCCTCCTTGCACCCCCCTGAATCCCCCCGCAGCAGGGGGGAGAAAAAGATAAACTTCTTGTATTTCACTCAGCCAAAAACCGCTATATATAAACTACTATAAACTAGCCATGACCCACTACCAAAAACTATTAAGAGTTTCCACCAATGGAAAATCATTTCACAATATTACCGCCAAAATTGAAGCTATTGTTGCTGAATCTGGTATAGAAACTGGGCTTTGTAGTTTATTTTTACGTCACACCTCAGCTAGTTTAGTAATTCAAGAAAATGCTGATCCTGATGTATTACTTGATTTAGCTAATTTCATGACAAAAATAGTCCCAGAGGGAAACCATTACATTCATGATGCTGAAGGGCCAGACGATATGCCAGGACATATCCGCACAGTTTTAACCCATACCTCCGAACAAATTCCCATTAATCGTGGTCATTTGGTATTAGGAACATGGCAAGGAATCTATGTTTGGGAACATCGTCAACAGAATAATGTGAGAGAGTTAGTAGTTCATATTTCTGGATAGGATTGAAAAAGTTATCTGTGATGTTCCCCCCCCCACCTCTCTTCTCCCTGTCTCTTATACACATCTGCCGCTGCCGACGACCTAGACCGTCT
>NZ_JADEWA010000188.1:0-9599 GCF_015207865.1 Dolichospermum sp. LEGE 00246 | reverse complement strand
TCTTTTGATTTAGCAAATATGAAGAAAGGTTCTGTAGCTTGTATTAATTTTCTTTTGTATTTTTTAAACCATTCTCTCAATAAAATTTAATAATTTAACTTTTCAAGCATCAATCACACGCACATAAGGACTACATCAGAAAAACGTGATATTTTGAGTATAATGTAAGTTACAGGTTAAATAGTCAATATTCAAGAATACTATAAAATTAGCAATGCTAGAAAAATCAAACTTGTTTTTCCCAATAATTCCCAAACATAATTATCAACCTCAAAGCCAAGACACAGATATAGAAGCTGATATTTATTTCTTTCAAAAATGGCGACAACTATCATTAAAACAACGCATAGAAAGATTTATTAGCCATGAACGAGGAGTTAAAAAACTATGTCTTGTAGGAATTAAATATCGACATCGAAATTTAACTATACAGGAAATTCGTGATCTATTTACTCGTGCTGTATTAGGAGAAAAATTTACTCCTGATTTTCAACCAAAAGGTATTAATGAAAATATGTGGGTTCAAGATTCAATTTCTTTAGCGGGAGAATTGCATCAAATTTTTGAATCAATTAATATTGATTACTATGTTAATCGAGGTGTTGCTAGTTCTATTCATGGAGAACCACGTTCTACTCGTGATTTAGATTTGGTGATAGAAGTTAAACCAAATCAAATAGATTTACTGCTAAAAACTTTAGAAGCATTTGGATATTATTGTCCAGTAGGTGCGGTAGAAGATTTGCAAAGAGGTTTGGGAAATATTTTGAATATTACCCATACAGAAACTATTGCTAATGCTGATATTTATATTACTGACAATTTACCTTTTGCAATATCTCAAATGCAGCGAAGAATATTAGTTGATTTAGATGGAATTCCTGCTTTTTGGATAGCTTCAGCAGAAGATACTATTTTACAAAAACTGCGCTGGGGAAAGGGAAGTAAATCAGAAAAACAATGGCGTGATGCTTTGGGGATAATTAAGTTACAAGCAGAAACTTTGGATTATGGTTATTTAACAGAATGGGCAGAAAATTTAGATTTAGTTGCTGATTTGAGTGAGGTATTAACTCAAGCTGGAATATGAAATTAATATGAAAATATAAAAGTGTAGAAACCCAATTTCTCTAAGAAGTTAGGGATTTTATGTTTATCACCCCCATAATTTGCTAAACTCCTAATTTGGAAAAGCAAACAAAAATCTCAGCAGCAGGTATTAGGGGAGGTTCGCAAAGTGGTTGAAAGTGCAGAAATAGAACAAATTCATCCCCAGGATTTTTCGTGGCGGTTTTGGCCTGTTGTGCCAATTTATCCTTATGGTCAACGGCGCACTATTCGCAAAGAAGTTGTTAAAGATACTATCTGGACTTTTGATCAATTACAGGGAATTTTCTATGTAGTTGTGCCAATTCGCATGACTGTAGTTAAGCTGGAAAAAGGCGGTTTGCTGGTTTATGCACCTGTCGCACCAACGGGAGAATGTGTTCGGTTGCTGAATGAGTTGATGACAAAATACGGTGAAATTAAGTATATTATTTTGCCCACGATATCGGGAATAGAACATAAGGTTTTTGTTGGTCCATTTGCGCGACGCTTTCCCACTGCACAGGTTTTTGTTGCTCCCGGACAATGGAGTTTTCCCTTGAATTTGCCTTTAAGTTGGTTGGGTTTACCTAGTAAACGGACTCATATACTGCCCGAAAATAGCCAGGAAGCTCCTTTTGTTGAGGATTTTGATTATGCAACCCTCGGACCGATTGATTTGGGTTTGGGTAAGTTTGCAGAGGTGGCTTTTTTCCATAAGCGATCGCACACTCTCTTACTTACAGATACCATAGTTTCAGTACCAGCAGAGCCACCAGCAATTGTTCAACTTGACCCCTACCCCCTACTGTACCACGCCAAGGATAAAGCTTTTGACATGGTTGCCGATACCTCAGCAAATCGCAGCAAAGGGTGGCAGCGAATCACATTATTTTCCTTGTATTTCAGCCCTAGTGTGTTAGAAGTACCTACATGGAGTGAAGCATGGGGTGATGCTCAAAAAGCACCAGAACGTTCGCGCAAAGCCTATTTTGGGTTTTTCCCCTTCCAATGGCAAGAAAATTGGCAAGAGTCATTTAATATTCTGCAAGGAAATGGGCGAATATTTGTTGCCCCAATTTTACAAAGTTTGATTCTCAATCGCGCCCCCCAGGAAACTATAAATTGGGCTGATAAAGTTGCTAGTTGGGATTTTCAATGGATTATTCCCTGTCATTTTGATGCTCCAATTAAGGCAGAACCGCAGCAATTTCGGCAAGCATTTACGTTTTTGGAAAAATGTAGTTTATTTAGTAGTAATTATCCTTTACCGGAGGATGATTTTAAGTTATTGAGAAATATTGATTCAGGGTTAAACAAGTTGGGTATTGTCCCACCTGCGAGGGAAAAGCTATAGGATTATGGATTTGTACCTATGTATTTTCAAGGTCATCAAGGTTATAATACCAAATTAAGATAAGGCTGCATGGAATAAATTTTCAATGATAATTCAACGCAGATAAACGCAGATAGACGCAGATAAATACAAATGATTGTTATTCTGTGCAGCTTCAGATAAAATGTTAATTACAGACACCATCAAATATATACAAACTGACACCGTATCGTAAATAAATCTGATATATTAGATGTTAATAATGATGATTATTTGATTAGATCATATCTCATTAATTCCTCTGAAATTGAAGTTAATCATCAATGTCAAATCTTACTGATCCAAAAAATCAATCCCGCGTTATCGTCATTGGTGCGGGTATAGGTGGACTTACAGCCGGAGCATTATTAGCACATAGAGGTTATAATGTCTTAATTCTTGACCAAGCAATTGTTCCTGGTGGTTGCGCTTCCACCTTCAAACGTCAAGGATTTACTTTTGATGTTGGTGCGACCCAAGTAGCGGGTTTAGAACCTGGGGGAATTCATCACCGCATTTTCTCAGAATTAAATATAGAATTACCCGCTGCGACACCTTGCGACCCAGCTTGTGCTGTATTTCTTCCGGGAGAATCTACACCCATTAATGTTTGGCGTGATTCTCAAAAATGGCAAGCAGAACGTCAAAAACAGTTTCCCGGAAGTGAACCTTTTTGGCAATTATTAACCACTTTATTTAATGCTAGTTGGGAATTTCAAGGACGTGATCCGGTTTTACCACCCCGGAATTTATGGGACTTAGGACAATTAATTAAAGCTGTCCGTCCGAGGACATTTATTACTGCACCTTTTACTTTATTCACTGTGGGGGATGCTTTACGATTATGTGGGTTAGGAAATGACCAAAGACTGCGGACATTTTTAGATTTACAACTGAAATTATATTCTCAAGTTAGTGCGGAAGAAACAGCTTTACTTTATGCAGCTACAGCTTTGAGTGTATCCCAATTACCCCAAGGGTTATTTCATCTGCAAGGGAGTATGCAAGTTTTGAGCGATCGCTTGGTAGAATCTTTAGAACGAGATGGTGGTAAGCTATTAATGCGTCACAATGTTGAAAAAATCCAAGTTGTCCATAACCAAGCCAACGCCGTCATCATTAAAAATCAGAAAACCGGGAAAACTTGGACAGAATCAGCAGATCATATAGTTGCTAACGTCACCGTTCAAAACTTGGTTCAATTATTAGGAGAAAATGCCCCTTCTGGATATAAACAAAGGGTCGAAAAACTCCCACCTGCTTCCGGTGCTTATGTGATTTATTTGGGTGTAGATAAAAGTGCAATTCCTCCTAATTGTCCACCGCATTTACAATTTTTATATGATGTAAATAAACCTGTTGGAGAAAATAATTCTCTATTTGTATCTGTGAGTCATGAAGGAGATGGTCGCGCACCATTAGGAAAAGCCACAATTATCGCTTCTTCCTTTGTTGATTTTATCCCCTGGTGGGAAACTCAAAATTATGAAGAGTTAAAACAAAAATTTACTCAAGATGCCATATCCAAACTTTCTGAATATTTCTATTTGAAACCAGAAACTATTATTCATGTAGAAGCTGCCACACCTCGTACCTTCGCTCATTATACAGGTAGAGAATCAGGTATTGTTGGTGGTATTGGTCAAAGAATTCCCACCTTTGGACCTTTTGGTTTTGCTAATCGAACACCTATTCGTAATTTGTGGTTGGTTGGTGATTCTACTCATCCTGGAGAAGGGACTGCGGGCGTTAGTTATTCAGCTTTAACGGTAGTTAGGCAAATTCAAGCTCAAAATTAGCAATACAATTGAGGGCGGGCATTGGTGTCAACTTAGCCCTGTTTTGTCACTCTCGGAAAACAATAATCGAATCCATCTTTTGTAACTCTTATTTCATCAAGGTTTGGCGGTTTTTTATGTATCAAAAAATAAAATTGTTGCATAAAACGTCAAAACCAAAGCCCCGTAAACCTTTCAGGTATTGTATTTTCCAAATCTGACAGAACAGGGCTAAAGTAAGTAGTGAGACAGAATTAATTACACAATGTCATTGCGTAAGCATTGTGTGGCGTTAGCCATATGTAACGAAGTGAAATCAAGCAATCGCCAGGGTTGTGATTGCTTCCCTTCGCTCGCAATGACTGTAAATATTTTTGTCCAATTACTTAAACTGGGGATTTTTAGTCATCTTCAGATGACTTTTGCTATAAGACTGGGAATATGGCTAACGCCACGCTACGCTATCATTCCCAGGCGGGCTATGGGTTTTACGTTAAGTTGACACCAATGAGGGCGGGATCTCTCCGCCCCTACAATCTGTCACCACAAAATTAAAGAGAGATTACATTTGTATAAACTGGCGGAAAGTCTTGCATCATAGGCGTAAAACTTGGTGAGGGGTGTTACCCTAATGATAAAGTTGCCAAAATATTCATCTAATCGTCAACTTTCTCCGTGAGACGCTAGGCAAACAGCGAGTATCAATGTTGAAAAAACTACAGAAAACACAAATTTATCTACTTGCTGGTGCTGGACTATGTGCCTTTTTAGCCGGGGCAATGGTATCAGCCCCCCAAGCCAGCAAAACCGTCAGTCAATGGTTGAACTTGGGTCAGCGTAAGCCGGAAAAACTATCTGAGGCTGCAAAAGTTAAGTCAGTTGTCTTTTCGCTATTGTCTCAATCTGTACCAGAAAGATTAACAAAACTCACGGAAATTGCTGAAAAAGGCAGTTCCCCAGATCGGGAACGCGCCCGTTATCTGCTCTCTTGTGATTATGTAGAAACTTCCCAAGGCAAAAAAGCCCTGAGTCTATTGACAGGACTGGAAAAAGATTATCCTGTATTAGCACCTTATATTTTACTTAAACAAGCCCAGGCTCATGATATTTTAGGTGCAGATAAGCAAGCTTCCGATTTGCGCCGCAAGGTGGTAAAAGAATATGGCAAAGAAGCAGCCGTAGTCAAGGCTATATATGCGATCGCCCAACCAAAATTATCAGATCAAGCGATCGCTCAATTTCCCTCCCATCCCCTCACCTGGGAAATTATCCGCAAACGTTTAAAAGATAACCCCAATCAACCCAAATTACAATTAATCTTGGCTCAATACGCCGCAGACGAGCCGGGAATTGTGGGCGTATTAGATCAATTGGTAAAACAGCCACAACTCAAACCCACAGATTGGGAACTCATCGGTTCAGTCTATTGGGATAACAATGAATTTACCAAAGCTAAAAATGCTTACATTCAAGCCCCAAAAACAGCCACCAGCCTCTACCGTATCGCCAGAGGATTACAATTAAATAAAGAACAAGATCAAGCCATTGCAGTTTATAAACAACTACTACAAAAATTTCCCACCGCCAAAGAAACAGCAATAGCCCTATTAAGACTAGCCGATATTGCTAAAGGTAAAGATGCCATTATCTACCTTGACCAAATAATTAGTAAATTTCCCGATCAAGCACCTCCAGCATTAGTTAAAAAAGCCAAACTTTTAGAATCTCTCAAAGATAATAAATCAGCTAATACGACAGAGAAATTATTGCTAGGTAAATATAGCAGCACCGATGAAGCCGCAGAATTTCGCTGGAAAATCGCCCAAACTAAAGCCAAAAACAATGATTATTTAGGAGCATGGCAATGGGCGCAACCAATTACTATTAATAACAAAACTAATATTTTAGCTCCTAGAGCCGGATTTTGGGTGGGCAAATGGGCAACAATACTAGGCAAACAACAGGAAGCTATTACTGCTTATAAATCTGTAATTAGTGAATTTCCTCAATCTTATTATGCCTGGCGTTCTGCCAGTATTTTGGGTTTAAATGTGGGGAATTTTAATACTTTGCGCGTGATGAATCCGGCAATTATTCCCCCCCAACGTCCTGTTCCTCCAGCCGGTTCTCAGACTTTCCATGAATTGTATTTACTAGGACAAGATCGTGATGCTTGGTGGCAATGGGAAACAGAATTTAAAAATAAAAAACAGCCTAGTGTTGCTGAACAGTTTACCGAAGGGTTGATGAGATTAACTAAGGGTGAATATCTCATTGGTATTGACAAAATCGCTAAATTGGAAGACCGAGAAACCCCCACTGAAAAAGCCGAATATACAGCTTTAAGTCAACAACCCATCTACTGGCAAGCCCGTTATCCTTTTCCTTATTTTCAAGAAATTGAAAAATGGTCTACTTCCCGTCAACTTAATCCTCTCTTAGTTACAGCTTTAATGCGGCAAGAATCCCGCTTTCAATCCAAAATTAAATCCCCCGTCGGTGCAACAGGTTTAATGCAAGTTATGCCCAGTACAGGGGCATGGATAGCCCCACAAATCGGGTTAGATTTCAAAAAACTCAACCTAGAAAATCCTAACGATAATATTATGTTGGGGACTTGGTATTTAGATCATACTCATCAACAGTATGGCAATAATTCCATGTTAGCGATCGCTAGTTATAATGCCGGACCCGGCAACGTCGCCAAATGGCTACAAACCATACCCAAACAAGATCCCGATGAATTTGTCGAAGAAATTCCTTTTGACGAAACAAGAAATTACGTCCGCCAAGTTTTTGGCAACTACTGGAATTATCTCAGACTTTATAACCCAGAAGTGTCTGCCATAGTCAGCAAATATTCAGCAACACACCCACAATTACCAGCAAATTAATGAACCCGTAGGGGCGCAGGGACTGCGCCCTTAATCAATTTAATAATATTCAATCCGATGTCAAATTTATTTTTTAGCCTAAACTAGATAACGAGAAACTTAGATAAAATACAAATCAGATTAGGTAATCTTCTATGATTGCAACCCCCAGCTATAACTATCTTTCCCCCACAGAATATCTCCAAGGGGAAGAAACCAGCCCTATCAAGCATGAATACAGAGACGGAGACGTTTACGCAATGGCAGGGGCTAGTAATACTCATGTAGTTATTACGCTCAATATTGCTTCAATGCTGAGAAACCATCTACGTGGTAGTGGATGTCAAGCCTACATTGCCGATACTAAAGCACACATTGAATCAATTAATACTTATTACTATCCCGATGTCATAGTCAGTTGTGACCAAAAAGATAAAGCCTTTCATAACTTTTTGCGTTATCCCTGTTTAATTATCGAAGTCCTATCTCCCACCACAGAAGCATTTGACAGAGGTGATAAATTTGCTGATTATCGCCACTTAGAATCACTTCAAGAATATGTATTAGTAAGTCAAACGCGAAGAAATGTAGAAATTTTCCGTCGTAATTCCGAGGGACAATGGGTATTTTATAGTTATGGACAGGGAGAAAATGTGCATTTAGCCAGTGTAGATTTTCACTGTCCTATAGAAGATGTCTATGAAGACGTGAATTTTGAATCCCCTGCTGTAGAAAATTCGCCCAAACCCTGACTGGGCGCAGACCCTGCGCCCCTACTGACTGTGATGTTACCCCCACGTAGTTCTAATAAGTAATTGGACAAAAATATTTACAGTCATTGCGAGCGAAGGGAAGCAATCACAACCCTTAGAATTGCTTGATTTCACTTCGTTCCATATGGCTAACGCCACGCAATGCTTACGCAATGACATTGTGTAATTAATTCTGTCTCACTACTTAGCTACTACAATTGTTTACCGCACCTTTTACAAAACTCGGCATCTGCATCATGAAAAGCTAAACCGCACCCTTGACAAACAGTTTCCACTTGATTTGCCGTTTTTACCAATCGTCTAATTAAGTCACCAATCTGCCAAGGAATCAGAGCCACGCCTGTTAAAATCATCAATACCGTTAGTAAGCGCCCTAACTCAGAAATTGGTATCACATCACCAAATCCCACGGTTGTCATTGTCACAACTGAGAAATAAAAAGCATCTAAAAAAGTATCAAAATTCTGGGGATTAACTGGATGTTCAACTTGATAAATTAACCCAGAAAAAACAAAAACTATCGCAAATAAAGTAAATAATATTCTCGCAAAAATTACACTATCTTGATTACTAATACTACCAATTAGAAACTTTTTATCAATAAATCTCAGCAAACGCAAGATTCTAAACCAACGTAATAGCCGGATAAAACTAGTATTTACTAATCCTATACAAGATGGCAAAATTGAGATTAAATCAATAATTGCATAAAGACTCAGAATATATTTAATTCTATCTTTTGTACTCCATAAGCGCAGTAAATATTCTCCAGCAAAAATTATTAATACACAATTATCTAATACTCTTAACTCCCAGCGAGCCTCTTGAGAAAGATCATAAGTTTCCGCCACGAAAATTCCTGATGATACTAAAACTAACAGAGCAATAGTTACACTAATTACCTTACCTATAGGAGTTTCTATGTCTGTTAAGTAAAAATCTATTTTCTCTCGGTTTAGCACCATCTTTTCCAAAATTCAACATTAAAAATCAAAAGGTTACAAAATTTTTACCAATTAAGAATTAAAATTTTAACCCAACTCCACCTTGTAAAGATAAAGCTGTACCACCAGTATTTCGGTAGGCATCAAAGGCAATAATAGCATTACCAAAAATCACAGTATTACTATTAGGAATAACATAGTCAATTCCCGGTTGCAGAGCAAAGCTAATTTTATTACCAACAGGGGAAGGCGTATCACCACTAGTTAAGGCTAAACCAGCACCTAAATAAGCATCAGTTTGCCAGTTGAGGGGGATGTCATAGGAAACAGTCGGAACTACTGCTGTTCCCCTACCAATTAAAGCTTGTGTGCGGAAAGAAATGGGTGTTTCTAGTAATTTGTAGCGAAAAGCCAGGACTCCGCCCAATTGAGTACCATCTGTCAACCCCACAGTCGGACCAATACCAACATAACTGCCATAAGCTACTTGTGCCTGTGCTGGTTGAGAGTTTACCACTAAACTCACAACTGTGCCGATTCCCATGATCCCAAGCCAACATTGAAAACGTTTCATTAGCTACTCCTGACATACTCTGAATTTAATATAACTTAGGCAAGAGGCTTACTGACAGAGGGTGTTTTAAAAGTCCCTGATGATGTACCAAATATTTATTACCCAAGCGAGTTTTCTAGAACGAGAAAGAATCTATTGAAAATCCAGTTCCCCTCTCGAAGAGCGGGGAGGGGCTAGGGGCTGTCTCTTATACACA
>NZ_JADEWA010000187.1:0-9655 GCF_015207865.1 Dolichospermum sp. LEGE 00246 | reverse complement strand
ATCCTAGCCAGTTTTAGTCAATCTTAGCCAATCGTAACCAATTGATGAAAATTCATCAGTATATAGTAACTATAAAAAGTTTTTTCTTAATAAAAATGTAACCAATCCTAGCCAATTCTAGCCAATCTCAACCAAGCACTATATATTCTCTGCATCCTATGAAAAAACCATGAAATCCTTATGGTAAAAAGATTTGAGAGTCATGAAATAGCTTTATACTAAAGTTTTTCTAACTTGATTCCTAATGAGACGCAAGCCATGTTTTGTGCATGCGTTATACTGAGACTAAACCACTCAAAATAGTATTTTCGCCGCATTTTTTAGATAAAAAAGTTTTTTTGGAAATAATCATCATGCCAAAAAAAACTCAGAGAACTGATGGAGTTATCAGAACAATTAGGCTTTCAATTCGTTTTGCTGCTGATGAGTATGAGCAACTTAAACAGAAAGCAAAAGAAGGCAGAGTGAGTATCACAGAATTTATTCGCCGTGCTGCATTTCGACGGCGTGTTGTGGAATTACCCCCTCCCCTTGAATTAAATTGGAAATTGTATGCAGAACTAAATGTTATTGGGGTGAATCTTCACCAAATAGCTACAGCAGCAACTAATGCATCGAAAGCAGGACAATCCGTAAATATTGATCCTAAGCAGCTACAAAACTTAGTAGAATCCCTGCGTACATCCATCAAGGAAACACAAATGCAACTGCTGGAATGCGGGGTGACAGTTGATGAATCGGAAGAGATTATTTGATTGGTCAAAGACGTACCGGAGAGGATTGTGCTTCGCGCACTACCAGAGGTGATAGCGGAACATCCACTTTCAGCGAACTGCTTGCAGCAGCGCTAGTTCCCTCCGGGACGCTCTGCGAACGCTATCGCTCAACTCACCACATTTTCCCAAATCTCCAATACAACGAAGTATTCAGTCCCCACCTACACAACCCGTCGTAGACATCGCTGAAAGGAGTTCCCTTGATTGGTAAGCAGTTTAAAAATCAAAGCTTTCGCTCCACCCTAGAATATGTGCTGGGGAAGGAAAAAGCTACCATGATTGACAGCAATATGGGTGGAACTACACCCGTACAACTAACCAGAGAGTTTGGTGCGGCCAGAAGATTTCGCCCCAATCTCCAACGTGCTTGCGCTCATGTCATTCTTTCTATTCCTCACCGCGATGTATCCCATGACAAAGGGGAATACCATGAACATTTGGAGGATGAACAATACACAGAAATTGCCCAGCATTGGCTCAAGTCCATGAAATTCTTGGGAGAGGAATTAAATCAAAGCCAGTACATTGTTGCCCGTCACCATGACACCACCCACGAACACATTCATATCATTGCATCTCGTATTCGCATGAATGGCTCAGTCGTAGCAGATTCCTGGGATTATCGCCGCAGTGAAGTAATATTACGACAATTGGAGAAAGACTATGGTTTGGAGGCTGTATCCTGTAGCAATGACAGAGTAGCTCAAAGAGTTCAAGAGGTTTTTGGGATTGAAACAACTGTTAGCGATCGCCACGGACAAACCCAAAAACAGAAACATCACTCTTCTAATCAACCACCTATTACCCAACTGTTAGCGGACATCATTGATGCAGCTACGAAAGACCAACCAACTGTTACCCAATTGATACAGAGACTTCAGCAACAAGGTGTTGTGGTTCATCCCCAATTTAATGCTGAGGGGTTGTTTAAAGAAGCGATCGCTTTTGAAATGAATGGTGTCAAAATTGGTGGCTATAAATTAGGTTCAGCATATAGTTTTCCAGGGCTTCAGAAAAAACGAGGCATATCTTATAACCCTGAACGGGACTTACCTGCAATACATTCCTGTCGGAGTAAAAAACAGGTTGAAATGCCAGAAACTACGGTCAAAACAATGATGGCAGCATTGTCACCAGAGGACGAAATAGCATTAGTTAATACAAATACCAACGAGACTAATCAAGCGATAGCGAAGCGCCCCGCAGGAATTGCACGGAGCGCAATCGCTTCAGAAAAGTCTTCAAAAAATGCTCTTGACAGTGAACCTAGAAGTGCATTTTCTGTAGACGGGAATAACCAAACTTCCAGTCGGGTAGGTGATGTAATACCAGCCCTGAGCGCACACCAACAGGGTACTAAACCAAAAAACTACGCTAACAGCATCAGCCCCATTATCCACCTGTTCTGGCAGCAAGCAGGGCAACCTGAAACATATTCAGGAAAATACTACGACCTTGAACTAGAGAGAGATATTCTCAAACTGCGGCGCAAAAGTGGAGAAGAAATTGCAGAACTTCCCCTCCGTGATGGTGCTGAAAGCAAAGATAAAGGTTTGACATCCGAAGATTTAATAATACTGGAGAGACTCAAAGAGTTGCTATTGAATCACAACCAGCAGCAAGAACCAGAAAATCAAGAAGAATTGGCGTAAATTTACGGTTTTATCAGCAATGCTTCAGATTTATATCAAATGATATAAAACACAAAATAAAACCTACCTCCAATTCTACTTTTTTTCAGTAGCACCATCACTGAAGTAACTTTTAGAATCTAATTTTAGGGAACTATTAGTAGTTATCTGTGATGTCTAAGTTACTAATTTCGCTTTGTTTCAATATCGTGTGTCTTGATCAAAGGGCAAAGTATCAACATCCTCAAAATTACGCAAATCTATTTCCATCTGCTCCCTGCGTTGTAAATAAGTTTTGTTATCAGTAATTCTTGCTTGCATCTGCTGTTCACCAAAATTGATGCCCTGTTCAGCATATCGAGCAGACAATTTATTGTAATTGTCAACTTCAATTTTTTTACGACGTTCCATTTCTTCCAGTGATTGAACGCTAATACCAATACTATGAGCATATTTTACATACTCCGGTTTCAGTGAACCATCACCATTAAATTGCTGCTTCTCTTCTTCTGTGAAAAAGTCATAAGCAGTGTAATTTATCCAAAGTTCAGGTTCAGTTTCATCCAAGTATTTAAGATGCTCATATTTTACTTTTAAGGTAGTTGCATAGTCTTCAATTGATTCATTATTCATTCCTATAGATAGCATTTGTTTTCTAGCTTCGTCTTTGAGAACTCCGTCTAAATTCAACTCTTCTCGGTGCATATTTAACCAACGAGTCAATCTTGACATAATCAAACCTCAAAAAATAAAAATTTGGTTTGGAATAAAAATTACCTAAAATTATGACATTAGAATTCAAGCACTTTGACACTAGACTAAATCAATGGATTCATACAGATGGCAATACCAAAAATGCCAACTCAATTTTAACTGAAAATCTAGATAATACACTCTTAGGATTTTTCTTACCAGAAAAGAATTTCTCTTTCGGTCAGATGGATGAAAATACCACGGCAGAAAATTTAAAAAATCATCCAAATGGTGATGTTCTGCTGTTATCATCCAAAACTAGACTACTCTACGGTTCAGTAGAATGTTTAGAAGTCATTGAAAAACTTTGCCCAGATCGCAAAGACCGTGGTGCTTACGGTTCCATTTTCTTAGGTTCGTGTAAAAATGCCATCCATGAAAAGTTAAATATTCTAGTAGTAGATGATACTAATGGAGAAAATGGAGGCATATTACCAAATGATGTAGCATATAAATTTGTAGGTGACTGCTATGGTCAGATTACCACTAAACTATATGACCAAATAACTAACAGAAATGAACAAAAAGATAAAAGTTATCGTGTAGTACAGCATCGCTTTGGTTGGAGAGAACATGATGGAGAGGACACCAAATACCGATTTGGCAAAGGCACACTTCGTCCTTATAACTTAGACGAAATAAAATATGCAAATTCAAATGACAAACCTAAGATTGACCTCATTATCCCCATATCTAGCTTCAAGGGAACAGATAAAGATAACCCTTCTACACCCATAAAACCCCAAATTAAACCAGGTTTATATAATCAAACCATTTGGTTAGGTGAAAAATCACAGTCCCAAAAAGGTAAGACTGCCATTTCTCAATTACTGGCTTCTTTCCCCCAAGGTATCAAAGACTTTGCAGAAGAATTAGAAAAGCAAGCGCAAGAACTTGCAGAAATCCAGCAAGACCCCAGGAAAGTAGCACAGTTATATTGTGAAAAATATGAAAAACGTAAAGCTTTTATTGAGCAGCAAAAAACTGAACAATTAGTAAATGAAGCAGTGGAATTATCTACTGATGACCCTAAGATAGATGAAAATTTATATCCAGATGATTTACAAGACGATAGTGAATCTGAACAAGATGACTTGTTAATGTACAAAATTATAAAAGCAGACTTACTTGTCCATAACCAACTGTTAGAAACTGAGAAAGTTAAACAAGAACTTACACGATTTGTACAAAATGAATGGCGGGATATTGCCCTTGGTCGTGTCCTTACCTTTGACCGGGGAATGATTATTCCCTCCAAAGAACTCAAAAATGGTGAAATTTCTGTGCCTTGGATAGCTGAGGGTGAAAAAATTCTCAATTTTCGCTCTCCTTTCCTCAATGCTAATGGTTTATGTGTTTCCATCAACAAACATATTGAAGATTACTTAGGACCAGATGGCAACCCCTTGGCAGGAATTATCGTGGTCAATGATGAAGACCACAAACGCATTCAAGCTAGGATTGAAGCCCTAAAAGCACAAGGTATTGAAACTGAAGAATTAGACCCCATAGAAACCGAATCAGAACGTCAAGGTCGAGACTTTGATGGTGACTGTATTGGTGTGGAATTAGCCAGTAAATATCCTAATTTTACCGCCGAAGCTGAATACAGAAATCTGCCTGAAAATGCTTATGCTCCCACAGTCAAATTGAAAAAGCAATCTTTTTATAGAGAAGATGGTACACAACCTGAATTTGAAGAAATCGCTATTCACATGAGTGATGGTATCAGCGTTGGTATTATCAATAATCATGTGACAGCACTGGAAGCTTTAGAGTCAGAAATTGAAACTTTAATAACTTATGGGAATTCTCAACAACAAACAGAATATTTAGACCAAGTTGGTAGTCATTATAAAAAATTAGTCAATTTAGAAAATAATCAAAACCATCCTCAAGCCATAAGGGAAGAATACAGAGAACAAATGCAGAAATTTCTCCAACTTGCATCTGTTCAAGATAGAAATTCTCAAGTGATAGAACAAGCAATGGCAATTAATCGGAATATGTACCGACAAATGATTGAAGCAGCTTGTTTCCAAAATCAAATTGCGGTGGATTTATTCAAAAGTGCCAAAAAACCTGATATGGAGGTAATAGCTGAAAACAAACGCTATCTTTATCGAGATGTTAATTATATAAAAGATAAAAAATCTTCATCTGCTTACTTGAAGGAAGGTATTAACACTACTGGTTATTCACCAGTCGAATTACTAATTAACCAAGTTAATAAATACTTTGAAGCATCTCATTTAGAATCACGTCCTATTATCCAATTTCAAGATTTATTTAAAGGTGTAGAATTTACTCCTCACCAAAAATTTCAAGCTATATTAGCCAAACAGGAATTTGATGATAAATTCAATGTAGCCACCAGATTGAATAAACGTCGAGAAACTGAACAAGGACCTTATGCTGTTGTCAAAACAAGTAATGGTACAGAAATTACCCTTACTAATCTCACTCGCTACGAACATCCAGGAATTTGGAAAGGTTCTACACTCAATATTCGTTTAGAAGAAATTCCAGAAAAATATCGGTCTTTGCAACGTCCCCATACTTTGTTAGCAATAGCGCAAATTGATGGAGAAACGGAAAATGGAGAACCTAAATATTGCAAACTGGGAACAGTTAGTCAACAATCTGTAATTGACTATAAACTTAAACCAGGAATGATAACTCAGGGAGCAACATTAGTTGAACTGAAACCTGAACTGAGAGAAAGTCAAATCAAATTACTGTTTCAAGAAGCTTATGCTGTTGCTGAAAATTTCTATAATTTAATTCCTGAAGACCAAAAATTACCAGCCGCAGCCGCAACATGGAATATATCAGCTTCTCGACAAGATGAATTAGAACAAGGAGATAATTCAAGTTTCAACTCTCGTAAGAAAGTTTCTAACTTTGTATTTGCAACTTTTGGTAAAGAAATAGTTAGCCGATTACATGAGTTACAATTTTCACAACTCAAAGTATTAGGAATTGGTAAGGAAGGAGATAATTTTGTTGGTAGGGAATGGAATCCGCAAGAAAAATATTCGATAGAGATACAAGCCAGTCGCTATCCTCCAGGACATGAAAGGCATAATTCTAGATTGGTATTTGTCAAATATAATGATGAAGAATACAAAGAATTTGCTGTTTTGGAACAAAGAACAGGCCAGTTACCAATTGGTACTCAGGCACAAGCATATATTAAACCAGGTGAATCTTATACAGCTACGGCAACTATTAATTTACCATCGCAACCACCAATCAACATTACTATCAGAGAAATTAGCAAATTTTCTCATGCAGGTAAGACTTTCAATAATGAACAAGTCACACTCACTATTGGTAATGTACCAGTTCCTGTTGACACAGCTAAAATTAAATTGGCTGGTCAAACATTAGGAGAATTGGATAATGATTCAATTCAAGAATTAAGAAAAATAAATTATTTAGCTAATGGAAATCCGCTACAACTTAAATTAAAATCTATTGGTGATAGTCAACATGAAGGTGGTTTTATTATTGCTGAATCACCTCATGGCAATTTATTAAAAATCAATAAAATTAATGTTTATGATTTTAAAGGTCAAGTTTTTACTGGAGAAGAATATAAAAGCGTTATTTTAGAAGTACCAACCAGTAAAAATAGGGATGCTGTTTTTCTCAATGGAGAATTATTAGGAGTTCTCCACTACAAAAAAGATAAGGAAGCACTACAAAATTTGGGAGTGCTTAAACATGGTCAACAAGGTTCTGTAAATTGTACATTACAAAGTAATTTTTCTCACACTTTTATTAATATTGAACCCAGCACATTACAATATCCCCAAATTTGGACAAAGGAATCTCAAGCTTTTCAAGATAATTCCCAATCAAATACGGTAACAAAGCAAGAGGTGATGGTTGAAAAAAGTGGACTATTGCTGGAGAAGATAAAAGAACGTCCGACAATATTGTTTACTAGTCAGGAAGATAAGGTACTGGGATTAATAGGAATAGCAGTGGACAACCACAAAACAGAATTAGTTCAGAATTGGTTTAAATCTAAAAATATTGAATTTAATGTTTTACCGCCACAGGATGTACCACTAGAAACGAAAAAAGGTCTTTCTGTAATTTACTTGGTTAGTAGTACAATTCCATCTGATGACTTTGATGCTTTAAAGGCAAAGTTTGGAGAACCGTTAAGTGCTGACGGAAAAAATAGTGCTTACAATCAATATCTTAATTCCCTTCCCAATAGACCACATATAATAGGGGAAAAACTCGATAAAGTTCAGGAATTAGCTACAACTACAATACCTGTTATAGTTACACCCAATTTATCAAATAACAATCCACCGCAGCAAACAATTGTAGTTTCTGAAAATCTACAAACTATATCCGCAGTAGCTGAGGTATTACCTGCTAATAGCACTATTGTCTCCCAACCTGAAGAAAAGGATGTTGTGATTTCCGGTAAACCTGTGCAAATGGTATTTCCTCTGAAAATGCACGGTGAACCCAATCCTTTACCTGTCAGCACTACTATTGATGCTATGCGTGGATATGGTAGATGTCATACAACCAGAACTTATGAACCGTACAAAGCTTATGGTTTTAAAGAGGGGGATATAGCGATCGCTGTGTCCAGTTCTCAACAAGTTGCCTTTCAAGTAGGTAAACAATACCGCATCACCCCAGAAATGATTGCAGATCCAGCATATCAGCAACAATGGGGCGCAATGGAAAAACACAGCAGTCGCGAACTGGCCACTTTTAGGAATAAACCCGAAGTATGGGGACTAAATATGGAACCGCTGGGAGATTATGTCAACGGTAAAATCCTACCTTTCCCCAGTGCAAACCTTGAACAGTCATTAGTTACACCTGCTATACCACCACCTTTATCTACAGCCATACCCCTGACATCTGTTATTACTTCTCCGGTGAATATCGGTTCGAGAAGTTCTGACCCTCTAGGTGCGGCTATGACTAATCCTACTGTTAAAGCCAAGGAGTTAGGCAAAATCCAAGGGGATTACCCTGTATCTTTCCGTGATAACGCCGCAGTACCCGCCGGTAAATATGGACCAGAAACTTATGCCCAAGATAAACCTGCTGGAGTCCCTTTTGTCTCTGCTGAACAAGCTTACCAACACTACAAAACAACAGTACCTTTGGGAGAACCACGAATACAGTTAATGGCAGAAATCATCCAAGCCAAGTTAGAACAACACCCCAAGTTGTTTGCAGCTATTACCCAAAGGGGAGGTGTGGAATGGCTGGAAAACTGTACTCACTATGTCACTTCTGCCAGAGATAACTACTGGGAAGGCAAGGGTAAAGAATCTCCGTTTATTCGCGCTTTGATTGAGGGATATTCTAAAGTGTTGGAAAATTCTCAGACTATTACCCCAGTATCCTCAGAATTACCATCCAAGGAAGATGTAAAAACAGTTACTACACCTCAACCAAAAGATACTCACCAAGAAATTATTACTTATCCCAAAACTTCCAATCCACTTGCTAATCTCCAACCCCTGAATGCTGCTGTAGCAACGCATATGCAAAAGGATGTGGCAATGGCTGAAGTAGCTACTCAATTCATTGGTATGTCATCTGCACCACCTGAAACACCCTCTAGCACCCGCAATTATCAACAAGCTTGGGGAGAAAGGGCAAATACAGGAGTGTACTCAGCCAATGACACAATTATGGTTTCAGGTTCTGGTCCTTGGAGGGGTGTTACTCAACAACAAATTCTGAAAACTTTCAATAAACATTATGTACCACTGATTGATAGAGCGATCGCTTCCAAAAGTTCCTTCGTAGTGGGTAATGCTGCTGGTACTGACCAACTGGTAAAACAATATTTAGAAGCACAAGGATACAAACTAGAAGCTGTCAATAATGGGTACACACGCGCAATCAAGCTAAAACAAGATACTACGCTTACCAATCAACAACCAGAATCTATTACACCAACAGCTTCAGCAGTATCTTCTTCAGTACCTACACAGCCATCATCTGTGATGTCATCTCATGGGCTAAAGTTGCCTAACTCTACACCCGTTTCCTCATCCAACATTGTTCAAAAGGAGGTAGTTGCTGATAAAACTATTCAGGATCAAGAAACAACATTAGAAAAATTAAGAACTTGGTATTTGACTGCACAAAAGTTAGGTAAGTCAGCAGAATATATTCAGCGAATTGCAGAGGTTGGTAATGAATTTAAATCAGGTGCAGGATTAACAGAAAAAGCAGTCTTAGCAATGAATAATGATTTTCAAGAATTACATTCTATCAATCGTCTTACCCAAATTACTCAACGAATGGGGGATGTATTTGGCATTCCTAAAGAAAATGGAGACGTTATAGTACAAGGTAAAGAATACTTGATTTCAATCAATAACTCTCACAAAGATTTAACGATTATAAAAAAAGATGGAACTGTTTTACTCGATATTAAATTAGGACAAATTAATCAGAGTCGAATATCAGCTGAAGTTATTGATGTATTTG
>NZ_JADEWA010000186.1:0-9656 GCF_015207865.1 Dolichospermum sp. LEGE 00246 | reverse complement strand
GCACTAGAAAAATCAGCTTTTTTTTGCCAATAACTACTATTAAACCTAACTACTTGTTGAAATTTTCCTTGATTAAATTTTACATCATCACAAAATACATCACCTTGAAAATTAGCAGTATCTAGAAACTTAATATTTTGAAAGTTGGCTTTCTCAAAGAAAATGCTACCTTCAAAACTACTCAGGGCGTGAAAAATAGCCCCACTAAAACTCACAGTTCTACCAAATCTGGATTCGTCCCAATTAATAGGTTTTAAAAAATTTGCCCCTTGAGCATTTACAGGTTGGAGAAAGAACGTATTCGGGAATTTTACTTCCCCATTAAAACGACTTCCTACCATAATTAAAGCCCCGCGAAATACAGCAATACTACTAGAGTTATTGGACTGATTGTTCAACAAAGATTTACAATCTTTAGCATTAGGAAAAGCTCTTGCTAAAGATTGCAAACATATTGAACGTAAACTTTCTAACTGTTGCTGTTCTGTATGTGTGAAAATTTGGGCTATTCCTTGAGCATAAAGAGGAGTTCGTAAACCCAAATCACTGCCATAAAAATCACCTTCAATTACAGAATTACTCAAATCTAAACCCAAAGCTGTCGCCCCAGTTTTTTGTAATTCTTTTCTGAGTAATTGATAAAAATTATCCCGAAAAATAGCATTTTCTGGACGTAAATCAATCACCATTTTTTTTAAATCTACAGTTAAATTACCATCTCGTAAAATTGGTGTTTTAACTCGTTCTTGTAATAATTCCCAAGTTAAAGTGATAGGTTCGTTGGGAACTGCAAAAGTAGGAACAGGAAGTAAAAATATAGCAAATATACAAACAAAACTTATGACTGCGGACTTAGATATGATGATTTTTCCTAATTCCGCAGATAATAAGTTGATTTTTTTAACCGTGTTTTTTATTTGCCAAAGGTGAGAAAAATCCCATCTTTGTAAATAGCTAAGGTGACAAAATAATCTCAACAAATTCCCTACTTAATGATTAATTCAATAAAACAACCTTACCCAGGACAGAACCAGTTTCCACTAAAGCGTGTGCTTTTGCGGCTGAGGCTAAAGGGAAGGTCTGACTAACTTCAATTTTTAACTTCCCTGCATCTATCCAATTAGCACATTCTTGTAAAATATCCCCATGATGTGTTAATAATTCCATATTTCCTAACAACAACGGTGTTAGCATTAGTTCTAAACTAATGCGGAGATTTCTGGTTCTAGCAACTTTCCAAACAGTGTTAGCTTTTGGTTCTAGAATAGTCACAATATCGCCATAAAGTCGCACTGCGGGAAAAGATTTTTCCAAGGTATCACCACCCACAGTATCAAAAACTAAATCTGCACCTGCACCATTAGTCCAATCTAATACAGATGCGACAAAATCAGTTTCTTTGTAAAAAATCACCTTATCAGCACCAAGATACACGATTTCCTCCTACTTTTCTCAGCAAGTCTAAGGTTTGAATTACGTCGTTATAAGTAGCTGTCCGCGACGCATTCAATACTAAAATCCCGTCTGGATTTGTTTGGATGTATTGTTTTAAACGTGCTTCTAATTCCTCCCGTTTCACAGGTTCTTTTTCGATGTAAGTTAATCCAATAGCATCAATTGTTACAGGTAATATTTTGCTTTTAATTTGGGAATTAGCGGCAGAATTTTCGCCTGTACTAGCTTTGGGTAAGTCAACATTAATTGCTTGCTGACGGGTAAATTGTAAAGCTGCCAATAGAAAGAATGTCAGAATACAAAAAACAACATCAATTAGGGGGATAATTTGAATCTGAAGGTCTTCACCGGGGGTCTCTAGCTTAACTTTCATCTTCTGGTTTTTCTCCAAAGTTCAAATTGGCATCATCAACCTTGTTATCGGGCAAATTTGCTGAATTGACAAGGTTTAAATCGTAATTATCAATTGGCTTATTTGGGTCATTTTCTGGGTCTTGAATAAATGTTCTTGATTCTAGCTGAGAAGATGAATCGAAATTTGTAGAGGTGCGTTTCGAGAATCTGCCCGTGTTAATTATTTTAGGTTCGGGAGGATATTGACGGTAAAGCAGTTCTAATTCATTGCCGGCTTTGTTGAAAATTTTAACTTGGTTAACAACAAAACTTTGAAATAAGCGGTAGAATACTAAACTGGCGATCGCTACTATTAATCCGGCTGCTGTACTAATTAACGATTCCCCAATCCCTGTGGTGACACCGGCTGTAGATTCAGTTCCCAAATCACCAATACGAATTGCACCTAAAGAACGAATCAAACCTAAAACTGTCCCCAATAATCCTAACAGTGGTGAAAGGGCAATCACCGCTTCTAAAAGTTTTTCACCCCGACGCATTCCGGCTATTTCGTCGGCTGCGGTGGATTCTAGGGCTAATCTAAAGGTTTCTGGATCGTTTTTTTGCAAGCTTAAGGGTGCGTATAAAAACCTGCCAACGGGCTGTTTTATAGCTTGTTCAGCCATTGCTTCAGCGATTCCCCAATCCTCACCAGCAGCATCTATAACCCGATTGACTATTTCTTTTTCCTGGGCAAGAATCCGTAACCAGAACCATAGACGTTCAAAAATCACACTTAGTGATAGAACTGACAAAACTAGCAAAGGCCACATAGCAGGCCCGCCCTTCTTAAACAAATCTAAAATATCCACTGTGTAGGTTTCCTCTCTCCATTCCGAGTAGTCAAGGCATTTTCATTTTAAAGAGTTTTGCATTACTCACAAACTTTTCTGATTAATTACTAAGGAGTAACATCTTCTATACACAATATGGCGGTTATTCCCACCGGGAGTTTAAATGATTATTTGCCAAAATAAAAAAATCACTGGAGGTTAAGAATGAACTTCTCAATTCAATCCCTGTATACATGGTATCGGAACACACTACGCAATCCTAAATACCGTTGGTGGATAATTATCGGCACAGTAGCCTATTTAATTAGCCCTTTAGATATTTCTCCAGATTTTATTCCTATTATTGGTCAAATTGACGATGTTTTACTGTTGAGTTTATTCGTTTCCGAAGTTTCTTCCTTAGTTCTTGATGGTTGGAAGGCAAAAAAAGGAACCGTAGAAAATAGTACCACCAATCCGGCTAATCATGCCGCTGCCGAAACTGTGGATGTTGATTCTATCCCTGTTAAGTAGGGTTTGCTGAATAAGTTGTCTGTGAGGGCAGGGAACAGGGAACTCTTAACTGGGAATAGGGAACAGTTTTATACTAAACACGGGTGAGATTTAAACTTTTGCTAGATGACAAAGAACCCAGATGTGTAGGGGTAAAGCAAGAGCTTCATTGGTGTCAACTTAAGCTCAAATCCCTACCACATCTTGTTCCTAGTCTCTGACTAGGAACGCAGTTGATGAGGCTCTGCCTCTAATATTATTGAAGGCAGAGCCTTCTAGAATTCATTCCCAGTCTCTGACTGGGAATGAGATGATATGGCTAACGCCAGGCAACGCTTACGCAATGACATTGTGTAATTAATTCTGTCTCACTACTTATCAAATATTTTTACCCCTCCCTAACCCTCCCCTTTACAAGGGGAGGGAACTGGATTTTTATTGTTTTCCCCCTTTACAAGGGGAAAGGGGGGTAGCAATGTGATGAAAATTACGGAATACCACTTTTAAAACATTTGTATGATAAAAAAAGTCCAGCTTCTAGCCGTTTTGAGTATATCTTGTTTTTCAGTCAGGAATATCCTTAATTTTGCCCCCATATTAACATAATCCTTAGATAGGTTTTTCCGTATTTACCCTTACAATTAAAAATAAAACATGACTAATTTACCCAAAGGATTAATTGTTTCCTGTCAAGCACCTGTAAACTCCCCATTACATGATCCTTATGTAATTTCTGCAATGGCACAAGCAGCAGTGAATAATGGGGCTGTAGCTGTAAGAATTGACACGCCCAGTCACATTCAATCCGTGCGGGAAAAAGTCCAAGTTCCGATTATTGGACTTTGGAAACAAGTAATAACTGGTTCTGATGTTTATATTACACCACAATTTCATCATGCTGTGGCTGTATCTGAAGCAGGTGCAGATATTATTGCCATAGATGCTACTACGAGAAATCGCCCCGGTGATGAAAAGTTGGCAGATATTATTACTCTAATTCATCAGCAGTTAAATAAGCCAGTTATGGCAGATGTAGATACTTACGAGGCTGCACAATTAGCTGTTAATGCCGGTGCGGATATTGTGGGAACTACTCTTTTTGGCTACACAACAGCAACTCAAAACTTTTCTCCTCCTGGTTGGGAATTACTCACCCAAATCGTAGAAAATCTGGATACTTTTGTGATTTGTGAAGGTGGTGTTTCTTCCCCAGAAATGGCTAGAAAAGCTTTGGATTTAGGCGCTAATGCTGTTGTTGTTGGTGGGGCAATTACTGGAATTGATTTGTTAGTTAAAGCTTATATAGCGGTTCTTGGCTGAGTGAAAGACAATAACCCCTCCCCGCAAGCAAGGAGGGGGCTTATGATGTATCTTATTCAAGTGCATACCGCTAAGTAGTGAGACAGAATTAATTACACAATGTCATTGGGAATGGAACGAAGTGAAATGAAGCAATCGCAAGGGTTGTGATTGCTTCCCTTCGCTCGCAATGACTGTAAATATTTTTGTCCAATTACTTATATCAGGGGAGTCTTGATCAAAGAATCTCAGTGTCTTTAGACCTGAGAGGTTGTTTGAAAACTTTTTCGTGTGGGATCTGACACCCGCAGATCCCCCTAAATCCCCCTTAAAAAGGGGGACTTTAAGGAATTTAGCCCCCCTTTGTAAGGGGGGTTGGGGGGATCTCGATTAATTCTGATACTTTTCAAACATCCTCTGAGAGTGTCAATCCATTAAGAGTAATTGCGAAGGTTCTAATTGCACATACCAGGGAAAAGGTTGATTTTGAATATTTTCCCATTTTTCTTTATATATTTCTCCTTGTAAGTGATAATCATGGGGATGATTACCAGGAGAATGTAGTTTGAGAAATACTGTCATGCGGTGAGGTGTTTCACTGGTACGCACTAAATAACAGGGAAAGGTGTTTACTTTTTGCGGATCTTTAGTGAAAATTAAATGATGAGCGCGAATACCAACATGAGACAATTGTAAAGGCATTTTTTCTCTGACTTGGAGGGTGCAATCCCAATCAATTGCTTCTATTTGTTGAGGAGATAAAATACTAGCACGGGAAAAGTTTTTACAACCTGTAAGTTGGGCGACATTTATACTTGCAGGATGTTGAAAAATCTCATATTTAGAACCATGATGTGCTTCTTTTCCCTGTTCTAATACTAATAGATTGGGACATAGCCGATAGGCTTCTTCCATATTATGAGTAACAAATAAAGTTACTCCAGAATAATCATCGAGAATTTCAGTAACTTGTTGTTCTAATTGACTACGCAGATGGGTATCTAAAGCGGAAAATGGTTCATCTAAAAGTAGTGCTTCTGGTTTGCTTGCTAAAGCCCTAGCTAATGCTACCCGTTGCTGTTGTCCCCCGGAAAGTTGATGCGGATAGCGATCGCCAAATCCTTGTAATTGCATAGTTATTAACTGCTTTTCTACCTCTTCCTTAACATTTACAGATTTGGGTATGCCAAAAGCGATATTTTCCGCCACAGTAATATGTGGAAATAGGGCATAGTTTTGGAATAAAAAACCAATTCGGCGTTGATGAATGGGTAGATCAATTTTCTTTTCTGAGTCAAATAATACCCGATTATTTAAAACTATTTGTCCTTTATTTGGTGTTTCTATGCCGGCAATACAACGCAAAATCATACTTTTTCCTGCCCCAGAACCTCCCAATAATCCCAATGGTTGATTATTAGTATTTAAGGCAACTTGAAGATGAAAATTAGCGAGTCTTTTGTCAATATCTAAAAATAAGCCATTTGGGGAATAATCTTTTAATAATAAAGAAGATTTATTTGCTAATTCTATTTGCTTTTGAGATGGTTTTGTCAATCTTGATTTATATGCAAGTTCTTGCCAAAAATTAGCTAGAATAATCCCTGAAAGGGAAATGATCATCATGGTAATTGACCAAAACCAAGCTTCATTTATTGCCCCAGCTTCTACTGCGAAATATATCGCCATTGGTATAGTTTGCGTTTGTCCAGGGATATTTCCTGCTAACATCAAAGTTGCCCCAAATTCACCTAAAGCCCGCGCAAATGCTAAGGTGGTAGCAGCAATAATCCCCGGAAATGCTAGGGGTAAACTAATGCGCCAAAAAATTGTCAATTCCTTCGCACCTAATGTTCTGGCTACGCGCAGTAAATTGGTATCAATTTGACTGAAAGCTGCTAATGCAGTTTTATACATCAATGGGAATGAAACTACTATAGCAGCGATCGCCGCACCATACCAAGTAAATACAATTGTCGTATTGAACGGTTCTAGTAGTTTACCCACTGGACCATTTTTCCCAAAGAATATCAGCAGTAAAAATCCAACCACAGTGGGGGGTAAAATCAACGGTGCGACAAATATCCCCTCAATTAAAGATTTACCTTTACCACGATATCCCAACATCCAATAAGCAGCAAATATACCCAAAAAGAAAGTGATAAACGTTGCGAGTAACGCCGTTTTTAACGATATCCAAAGTGGTGATAAATCCTGTGGCATAGTTTTAATAAAGATGTTTGTTAATTAGGGTTTTAGCGCTGCTCATTGGTGTCAACTTAACGTAAAACCCATAGCCCGTCTGGGAATGAATTCCCAGTCTAATAGCAAAAGTCATCTAAAGATGACTAAAAATCCCCAGTTTACTTTAGTAAACTTTACTTATTAGCCCGGAAATATGGCTTACGCCACGCTTCGCTATCATTTCTGGGTGGGTGTGGAAGCCAACAAATAAGCCATCTGTAGCCTAAGTTGACACCAATGAAGCTCTTGCTAAACCCCTACCTTTAGAATCAAACAATCAAGCCTTTTGAGTATAATTAACTCAATTTATTACTAAGGCAGAATAAACCCATATTTTTTGAATACGGACTTGGCTTGATTGCTAGATAAAAATTGAGAGAATTCTTTAGCAGCATCAACATTTTTGCTACCTTTAATAACTACTAAGGGATAAATAATGGGAGAGTGGTATTTTTCATCGGCTGTAACTACAACTTTAACCTTATCAGAGATTTTGGCATCAGTTATATAAACTAACCCTGCATCAGCATTACCAGTTTCCACAGATGCTAAAACCTGACGCACGTTACTAGCAAAAACCAGTTTTGATTTAATTTCTGACCAAATTTTTAACTTTTCTAATACTTGTTGTCCATATTGTCCTGCGGGTACAGTTCTGGGTTCACCAATGGCGATTTTTTTGACTTTGGCATCTTTGAGACTGTAGAAACTAGTGATACCAACGGCATTTTTAGGGACTACCAAAACTAATTTGTTTTTAGCAATGATATTTCGAGTTCCTGCAACTAAAAGTCCTTTTTGTTCTAAAGCATCTACTTGTTTTTTTGCCGCAGATATAAAAATATCCGCCGGCGCACCTTGTTCTATTTGCTGCTGTAATGCACCGGAACTACCAAAGTTATAATTTATTTTGACGTTTGTTTTACTTTGTTGGTAAAGGGGTTTAATTTCTTCTAGTGCCTCTTTTAAACTAGCAGCGGCGGATATAATTAAATTTGTATTAGGTTGTGCGAAAATCGGCGATGAAATTAGGCTGGGTAAGCCAATTGTCAGCAGCAAAGTGACTAAGGCTGTAGTAATAAAGACTAATAATTTTCTGCTTTTCATTGGTAAACAGGATGGGGGAAATTTTTAGTGCTGGTGTTAACTTGGTATACTTTTACCAAGATTACTATATTAGTTACCAATTATCTTGGTAAAACTGCATTGAGAAAATAAACCAATACTGCTCGGTTAAGCCTCAAAACCCCACAAAATCCTTGATAATGTTGGGTTTCGCTATCGCTCAACCCAACCTACATTTCCTTAACCGACAAGTATTGGAAAATAAACCTATCTCAGATGATTTATCTTAAAAATTGGACAAAAACTGTATTTAAGATTACTTTTTGCTAGATTATTGAATAAGTATCTATAATATTTACCAACTTAATTGGTAGTTGTATCAATTGAGTTTTTTCCTCCTCTCTATAAAATAGAGAGGAAATCATTCAAGTGTGAAATATGACGGTAATTAGGGGGAGAAAGGCGAGGAGAAAAATCCGCCAGGAGGGTAATTGTGCTACTGATATTGGTTCAGGTGGTGTTAATAGGGCTTCGATTCTTTGTTCCAAGCGATCGCCTGTACCCAAAGCTGCACAACAAATATCTGAGGTAATGGAGTTGTTACTAACGACTAATAATAAAGATTCTGCTAGTGTTAGAGGATCTACTTGTGATGCGGCGTAACTATCAGCCCGTAATTCTCGCAAAACTAATAATTCTTGCCATAAAGGCTCAGTATTCGGCAACCAGGCGGTACAAGAACGCATCCAGCCCAGCCAAAAGAACCAAAACGTATCCCTATACTGATAATGCCCTTGTTCGTGGGCTAAAACACTTTCTAGATGGGCTGGAGAGAGAATTTGTAGTAGTCCTTGACTAATGACTAATTCAGGTTGCCAAAAACCCATTTGTCCAGCAAATAAAGCTTGAGTTTCTAGGAGTCGGGCAGATTTACCATTTAGGGTAATTTGGGGACATTCACGGGCAGATTTAATGGCTTTCCAACCCTGGAAAGCTAGTTTGATACCAAAGATATTAAAAAATCCCAGAAAAATTAAGGCGAGGAGATAGCTAAAAGAGTCGGTATACATTCCCCCCATTTTTCCCTGGGTTCCCATGCAGACTACAGAGGTGACTGTCATGAAGATGAGTAAGGGGGGAAAAAGGAATAAAAATAGGGTTTTTTGCCAGCGTAAATGCCAATTTCCCTGGGGAATTTTGCCAAAGAATCGCAACCACCAAGCAATGGTAACAGCGGTGATAATCATGAGTAAGTGCATAATGTTACTTTTCTCCTCTAGCTTCCCGTGCTGCTTGGATGCGTTTAGCGATCGCTTCGATTTGGTCACTAGCAGCTTGATCTAAACTATCAGCAAATGCCGCAATCACATCAGGATTTCCCACTGCTAAAAATCGCTGTAATTGATCATGTGCCTTAATTACCTCTGCTTGTTGCTTAGTCAATAAAGGCTGCCAATAAAAGGCTTTCCCTTGTTTATTGCAAGCTAACCAGCCTTTTTCCGTCAGCCGACGCAGAACTGTAGTTACAGAAGTATAAGCCAATTCGCGGTTAGGATCAGCTAAGATGCGATCGTGTACATCTTTGACAGTAACAGAACTCAGTTCCCAGACGATATTGAGAATTTCTGCTTCCAATGGACCAAGAGACATTTGTTTGGGACGATAATCGGGTAAAGGAGCCATATTGATAATTGAAGATGTCATCTGGATTTTATCGCTTCCAGGTTTATTTATCGGTCACTTTTTCAGATTTAATATTATTCTTGCCTCCCTCCAATTCTTCCTCCTGACTCCTGATTGGGCGCAGGCCCTGCGCCCTTACCTCCTGACTCCTAGTAGTTCGTCAAATTTATTTTGACGGGTAATAATCGGAAAAAACTTCTGTTCTTCCCTCCCCTACCTCCCCTACCTCCC
>NZ_JADEWA010000185.1:0-9686 GCF_015207865.1 Dolichospermum sp. LEGE 00246 | reverse complement strand
GACTAATAAATGGCTTAATAGTTTATAAATAAAGTATTTAATCACTTAAATAGCTGATATCAGCACCTTTCAGATTCCAGTCCCCTTTCCTTTCTAGAGAATTTGCACAATAATGACACTCAAGCACCTCACACATCCCCGAATCAATGTAGATACAGGCAAATGTTTGAGCTAAGAGTTTGTAAAGAAACTATAAGAGAGGTACAACAATGAAACTAGCAGTTTACGGAAAAGGTGGAATCGGCAAATCTACAACCAGTTGTAATATCTCTGTAGCTTTGGCTAAACGAGGTAAAAAGGTCTTACAAATTGGCTGTGATCCCAAACATGACAGCACCTTTACCCTGACTGGGTTTTTGATTCCCACCATTATTGATACCTTGCAAGAAAAAGATTATCACTACGAAGATGTTTGGCCAGAGGATGTAATTTACAAAGGTTATGGCGGTGTTGATTGTGTTGAAGCAGGTGGACCTCCAGCCGGTGCCGGTTGTGGTGGCTATGTAGTTGGGGAAACAGTCAAATTATTAAAAGAACTTAATGCTTTTGATGAATACGATGTAATTTTATTTGATGTCCTTGGTGACGTTGTTTGTGGTGGCTTTGCCGCACCGTTAAATTATGCAGATTATTGCCTAATTGTTACAGATAATGGTTTTGATGCTCTATTTGCAGCCAACCGGATTGCTGCTTCCGTTCGGGAAAAAGCTCGGACTCATCCCTTGCGTTTGGCAGGATTAATCGGTAATCGTACCTCCAAGCGGGATTTAATTGATAAATATATAGAAGCCGTGCCTATGCCTGTTTTAGAGGTATTACCTTTAATTGAAGATATCCGCGTTTCCCGCGTTAAAGGCAAGACTTTGTTTGAAATGGCAGAGTCAGATCCTTCTCTAAGCTACGTTTGCGACTATTACCTGAATATTGCTGATCAAATTCTCGCTCAACCCGAAGGTGTCGTTCCCAACGATACTCCTGATCGTGAACTTTTTTCTCTATTGTCAGATTTTTATCTCAATCCAGTAAAAGTTAAAGCCAGAAATGCTGAAGAGGAATTAGACTTGATGATTGTATAAAACATTTTACCTCTCAGGATGGACTTATGGCTTTCTTTGATAGTTTTACCGATTCGATCAAACAAAAGTGGCTGCAATTCTTTCAAGCCAATCGTGAATGGATTACGCTGCAAATGACAGTTGAATCAGTTTATACCCCCGATGGCGGAAAGCGCCCGTCTTCTTACCTCATCCTGGGAGTCATCAATGCTCTAGAACCAAAATTAGCCCAGCTAATGTTCCCCTTTGCCAAACTGAATCCAGATGCGGATATTTTAATTGAAGTTCTGGATTTGCATTTTGACCCTGATATTGCCCTTGGTAATCGTCTCAGCCCCACAGTAGAACCAGAAATGTACTCTCGTCCGTCGGCTGTGGTGGCAGATATGCCTGAATCAGAATCTTTCTCAGTCACTGAGATCAATCTGAATAATTTGGGAAACGAGACGCAAGCCACTTGGGCTATAGATAGAGATCATGAAGGTTTTGGTGGTATTTCTTTATCCGATGAAGGTGTTTCCCATCACTCAGAAGCATCATCCAGATTAGAAGCAATGGGTGATTTTGGTCATACCTCCTTTAATCCGATGTCTTTAAGTGATGAAGACGCTTTTGGAGAGATACCTGATAATGCTTTTGGGGAAATGACCGAAAATGCTTTTAGTGGACTGAATCTATCTGAAGATAATTCGTTGGATGAACTAAATACATCTGAAGAAAATGGATTTGATGATGTAGTTTCGGACATCTGGGGTGATGAAACTTCCCTGCATAATGGTGACGACAATTTGGAAGAACTGCCATCTGAAGTTTTTAATGAATCAGAGATGGCTCGTCTCTTCCCTAACAATTAATTGTTGAAAGCAGAATTTAGGTGACAGGTGACAGGTGACAGGTGACAGGGAAGAAAGTAGGGGGAAATGAATAACCCAATCATCAATCACCAATCACCAATCACCAACCATCTACTTTCCAAGTTAAAAAAATTAAAGGGAGAATATTAATATGACTGTTGCTCAACAGCCTGAAGCTTTAAATTTTGAATGTGAAACCGGAAATTATCACACTTTTTGTCCTATTAGCTGTGTAGCTTGGTTATATCAGAAAATTGAAGATAGTTTCTTTTTGGTAATTGGCACGAAAACCTGCGGTTACTTTCTCCAAAATGCAATGGGGGTGATGATTTTTGCTGAACCTCGCTATGCTATGGCTGAGTTGGAAGAGGGGGATATTTCCGCACAGTTGAATGATTATGAAGAATTAAAACGTTTGTGTGAGCAAATTAAACGCGATCGCAATCCTAGTGTAATTGTCTGGATTGGTACTTGCACAACCGAAATTATTAAAACCGATTTGGAAGGTTTAGCACCTAAGTTAGAAGCCGATTTAGGTATTCCCATTGTTGTCGCCCGTGCCAACGGACTCGACTACGCATTTACCCAAGGAGAAGACACTGTGTTAGCCGCTATGGCTCATCGTTGTCCTGAAAAGTCTCCCGTATCGGAAACTGAAAAAGGCGAGCGTAACGCCATTCAGAAGCTGATGAATTTCGGTAAGAAAAAAGAAGACATCGCTCAAGATGAATCTGAGTATGTAAATCATACACCTTTGGTGCTGTTTGGTTCTTTACCTGACCCAGTTGTCACCCAATTAACCTTGGAACTGAAAAAACAAGGGATTAAAGTTTCTGGTTGGCTACCCGCAAAAAGGTTTACAGAATTACCTGTGATTGAAGAAGGGTATTATGTCGCCGGTGTGAATCCTTTCCTCAGCCGCACTGCTACAACCTTAATGCGTCGTCGCAAGTGTAAACTCATTGGCGCACCATTCCCCATTGGTCCCGATGGTACTCGCGCTTGGATTGAAAAAATCTGTTCTGTATTGGGAATTACTCCCCAGGGTTTAGATGAACGAGAAGCGCAGATTTGGGAAAACTTAGAAGAATACGTGCAATTAATTCGCGGTAAATCTGTGTTTTTCATGGGTGATAATTTATTAGAAATTTCCCTAGCGCGGTTCTTGGTGCGTTGTGGCATGACTGTTCAAGAAATCGGCATTCCTTACATGGATAAACGCTATCAAGCTGCTGAGTTAGCTTTGTTAGAAAAAACTTGTCAGGAAATGGGTTCACCTTTACCAACAATTGTCGAAAAGCCCGATAATTACAATCAAGTTCAACGGATTTATGATTTAAAACCTGATTTGGTAATTACTGGTATGGCTCATGCTAATCCATTGGAAGCACGGGGTATTAATACTAAGTGGTCTGTGGAGTTTACTTTTGCTCAAATTCACGGTTTTGGTAATGCGCGTGATGTTTTGGAGTTGGTAACTCGTCCTTTAAGAAGGAATAATAATTTGAAGGATTTGGGTTGGGATAAGTTGGTGAGAGAGGAAGCTAAGATTTAGCTTTTTTCAGAAATATTCAGGGCGGGCTTTTTAGTCCGTCCTTTTTTTTGCACGCAGAGACGCTCCAGGCGCGGAGAGGAATGTGGCGTTGCTGATTAAGGGTATGAATTTTAGTCTCACGCAAAGGCGCAAAGACGCAAAGGTAAGATTTTTAAAGGTTCAATTTGGAAATTTCATACCTCGATTCAGCAACGCCAGGAATGTTAGAGTTGGTGTTATGGTCTTAATAATTTAATTGCATTTATAAAATTAATTAAGTAGGTAAAGATATAACAAAGATCGATCGCATCTGGTAAACTAATAATATCTAACAAGCTTTATAGGTCAGGTGATATCATGCCCGAAATATGCCGTTTTTTAGGAATTATTATTACTATGTATTATAATGATCATCCTCCCCCACATTTTCATGTTCGTTATAATCAACAAAAGGCAATTATTGAAATAGAAACATTATCAATTTTAGAAGGTAAACTCACCCCTAGAGTTCTAGGTTTAGTAATTGAATGGGCTGCAATGCACAAATCAGAACTTTTAAAAAACTGGAACTTGGCTAGACAAAATAATTCTTTAGAGAAAATTGAACCATTAGAGTAAATTATGCTGCAAGACATTATAGAAGTCATTCCTCAAAATAATTATCAACTCTATATCAAATTTGATGATGGAAAACAAGGTATTGTTGATGTTAGTCAATTAATTGAATTTACTGGAGTTTTTCAACCTTTAAAAGATTTAGATTTTTTTAAAACTGTGAAAGTTAACCCTGAATGGGGAACAATTTATTGGGATAATGGTGCAGATTTAGATCCAGATGTGCTTTATTCTGTAATTACTGGTGAATCTATTTCTAGCTATCATGGAAATCAATATATCGAAATGTATCATTAATTTAGAATTAATCACAACAAAAGCAGCCTTATTAAAAACTAAAAAGCCTTTTCCAGTAACTAAGTTGAAGGATGTAACAGGTTGTTTGAAATATGCTGCTGAACCTGCTACGCTGGAAGATATGGAAGATGCTATTCGTCAAGCTGTTGAGGAAATACAGTTTTAACCAGGTAATTCTAAAGGTTGAGAAGGAATAATAAACATTAATTCTGCACCTTCTGGTTTTGGTTCTGTAGATGGTTTTAATTGCAGCCATTCATGAAAACTAATTCCTAATTGAGATATTGCTTGTATTTCTGTTTGATAAGATTCAAATCTGTTGTTAGTTTCAATCATTGATTCCATTACTTCAAATACTTGAGGAAGTCTTGTAAAAGCTGCTTGTTTTAATTCATCGTGATTTGGACCAAACCACCCACCTTGAACCTCGATACGATCTAAAATTGCTGGTGGTAATGAATCTATCCACTGTGTATGATCTTTGGCAATTTTAAATAAATTTTTACGTTGATTTTCAAATACAGCATTTTCATCTAAATCCGAATTTATCCATTGATAAATTTTTGCTAATCTCTTTAAGTCTATTTGTCCTTGAAATTCTGGATGTAGATAGACTGCTGGATTAGATGTCAGTAAAATATTAATATATTTATGAATACGTGATTGAAGAACTTTTTTCCCTTCTTGAAACCTACGAATTGCTGTATCATGTTCTTCTAGCTCTAAATAACATCGTGCTTCTGCCAGATAAGCTAAAGATAAAGTTAATAAATATTCATCCGCAATTTGGCTTTGTTTTTCGATTTCTGTATCTGTGAAGCGAGTATAAATATGTTCAGCTTCTAAAAAACGATTGATAGCTTGTAATGCACTATCCCTTCTATTCTCAATCTTAGTCATGGTAAAAGCATTCATAGCTAAATCAAGTGCAGCACGAAAATTTGCGTAGAAGCTCAAATCAATTTTACGGTTGACTTTGTTTAATAACTCCTCTGCTTTTTGTAGTCTTTGTTCCAGTTCTTTCAATCGCTGTGCTATGACAGCAAAACCCATCACAGAAACACCAAGATTGAGGATATTAGCAGCAGTAGATACTTGCAAAATACTTTGAGAAAATTGTAAACTCTGCCCAATTGAAACGATCTGATTTTCAATACCATCTAAACGCTGATTCACCCCTGAAGCAATTAAGTTCAGTAAACCCGTAATAGGATCAAGTGCTGGTATCACTGGAGGAAGAAAGGTAGGATCTGAAGGAGCAACTGAATTAGTGTCTCGTAACCAAGTTACAATTTTCTTACTTGTTACATCCCGAATTACACCCCCAACCCGTTCAAATGTTCCATCTTGTAAGCCTTTAGCAACCCAATCTGCTAATAGAAAGGTAACTTGAATTGGTAAACTCATAATTTTTTCCTGGTTGTAAAAACTTCAGCAGCGTTATGTATAACAATAAAATTGTATATTATTTGATATTGCAACACATAACCATGCTTAGTTAATTATCCTTATAGTGTTGTATCTTGACAATATAGTGAAATGTTTTTTAACGTTTGCGTGGTGTGTTGGATAAATACCGCAAAGGAAATAAAAAGAGCGTTACCTATGGCGAGCCAAGCGATCGCAATTTAGTTATATAATTAAGGATTAAGAACTGTAACTAATTAAATGAGTGGAATAGAGAGGGAAATAACTCTAGACACTAGACATATTGCCAAGCATCTCCCAGACACACCACAAATACAAAGATTATTGCGGCGAGAAGGGTTTGTTCATGTTTTTAACGATGAAGCAACAATGCTCAGGGTAGCACAAGCCATAATAGAAAATGGCGAGTTCACAGGTATCATTCGTAATCATGAACGATATGGACTCTATTTTGCCAGCGCAATTGGCTATAGAATAGATAGGGCAAGTCAAATTCCTCTGCATTATGGTGAAATAAAAGTCACTGGAGATAGATATCATGTCATTCCCCGCACCCGACCTAGCCAATAACTGGCAATTTACAGAAATATGGGTTGACCCTACCTCTGTACCACCCTATATTTTGATGTTGCTTGGTGATGATAAAAATAATTTTTGCATTTTAGATCCTACAGAAAATTACAAGATGGTTTTTGCTTGTTCCAGTTATGAAGAAGCAAAACTTTGGCTACTTGAGGATGAATATGAGCGTGTGGAAGGTCGAGTTTTAGCGGAACAGGTAGCTTAATTTATTTGGCAGGATGCTATATGAACCATCAACTCTATGAACAAGATTTTAATCTGTGGCGAGAAACTCTCATTACCCAAATCAAAGAAAAACATTTTCATGATATTGATTGGGAACATTTACTATTAGAACTGGATGATATGGGTAAATCGGAAAAACGGTATTTCTTGAGTAATTTAACAATTTTAATTACTCACTTACTCAAGTTAACTGTTCAAGCTGATGCTCCTGAAATGATGAAAGGAAGTTGGTACAGTTCTATTACTGAACATCGGTTTAGAATTAAAAAAGATTTACAAGAAAATTCTTCTTTTAAGAATTATCTGCATGAAGTAATTTTTATGGCTTATGCTGATGCTAGAAAACTGGCAATTAAAGAAAGCAAAAATGCTAAGTTGGGAGTGAGAAAACCAGATGAAGCAGAATATCCTCTTGATTTACCTTTTACTTTAGAACAGTTACTAGATGAAGATTTTTATGGAGATATGTTATAATACTAAGTAATTGGACAAAAATATTGACAGTCATTGCGAGCGAAGGGAAGCAATCACAACCCTGGCGATTGCTTGATTTCATTTCGTTCCATATGGCTAACGCCACGCCACGCTTACGCAATGACATTGTGTAATTAACTCTGTCTCACTACCTATCATTCACACCAGGGCGAACCGGGAGTAACTTGAAGCTGTGAATTTAAGCACAATTGGGCTATATTTGTGCCGGACTATACTTATAATTAAATACACGATAAATAGATCCCGTCGAGGATCTAACTTGTAGAGTATCACTTTGCCTCAGAGATAAAGGTGCTGTTGACAGTTAGCTGTTGACAGTCAAAAACTAAGTTCAAACCATCAATATATTTATTTCTATGCTGCCTTCCATCTTCAAAACCTGTATTCCCAGAGACGAAATTTTAGCAGGGGAACTCTCCCCAGAATTATTCGCAGCTAAATTACGCTTAGTAGTTGAAGGCACAGCCCCCTACGTCTACCAAGATCCGACAGCCTTTTTTGCTAACACCTTTCCTACAGATGGGTTAAAAACCCTGATTTCCGAAGTATTTGGACGATTAGGAGGTGCTGCTATTGGTTCTCCTATCATTCGCTTAGAAACCAGCTTCGGGGGAGGGAAAACCCATGATGAAATCGCCTTGTGGCATATCGCCAAAAATGGGCGGGAAATCCCTGGATTAGAGCGTTTTGTTGATAATATTAATTTAATTCCAGAGCGTCCAATTCAAGCATCGGCGATCGCTTGCCAAGATTTAGATCCAGTTAACGGTGTTTACCATTCAGATACAGGCATTACCACCTATACCCTGTGGGGAGAAATAGCTTATCAAATCGGTGGTGTAGCAGGTTACAGCTTACTCAAAGGTTCTGATGAACAACGAGTTAGCCCCGGCACAGTAGTTTTAGAACGCATTACCCAAGGGCAACCCACAGTAATTATTCTCGATGAAATAGCCCGTTATCTCAGGGCAGCTAAAGCCACAGTAGTTATTAATAGCGACTTAGCAGAACAAGTTGTCGCCTTTTTATTCTCCCTCATGGACTTGGCAGCAGCTTCTAATAACTTAGTCTTTGTTTACACCCTCGCCTCCTCCACTGACAGTTTTGGGGCAGAAACCACAGAAATTCGGGAAACCATTTCAGCCACAGCTAGACAAGAACGGATTCTCAAACCCAGTACCGATGTAGAAATTTACAATATCGTTAAACAACGGATGTTTAGCAGCATTGAAGCCAACGCAGCCAGTGATGCCGCTAAGGAATATCTGCAAACTTATAAAGCCAGTCGGATTGACTTACCAGATGGTTGCAAAGATGCCCGGTATGCCGAAGGGATTGAACAGAGTTATCCCTTCCATCCTGAACTATTTAGCCTATTAACCAAAAAAATCGCCTCCATTCCCAACTTCCAACGCACCAGGGGCGCATTACGCCTATTTGCTGGAGTTATTCGCTATCTCTGGCAAAACGTTAACAGTCAACAGTCAACAGTCAACAGCCAACAGTCAACAGCCAACAGTCAACAGTCAACAGCCAACAGTCAACAGTCAACAGCCAACAGTCAACAGTCAACAGCCAACAGTCAACAGTCAACAGCCAACAGTCAACAGTCAACAGTCAACAGCCAACAGTCAACAGCCAACAGTCAACAGTCAACAGCCAACAGTCAACAATCCCCAAATTGGATACCCCTAATTCACACCCATCATATCCCTGTCGGCATTGAAGAAGAAATTACCAGTGATTTGACTTCTCGACTGGGGAGAGAATTAATGCGAATCCCCATCCAAGCGGACATTTATAACCCAGATGGTAGAGAAGCATATAGCCAATTACAAGACGCAGAATGAACGGTTAAAAAAACGCGCCTTTTCTACCATTGATACAGAATTTTCGGGCAGATATTTAGTAGATGGACTGCACGCCATTATTGCCATTTACCAAGCGGAAGAAAATACAGAACCTGTGCGGAGATTTCTGAAAAATACAGGATTAGTTAGCAATGATTCCTTTATGCGGACATTTGAAGTAGCATTAAAGGTAATTCCCCACATTAAAGATGAAAAGAAACGCATTTTGGAAGAGAAAGCTTTATTAGATTTGTGGTTAGCAATGGATGAGATAAAAGCCAAAGTTTCCTATCAGCAAACTGAGATACCATTAGATAATCAGGGGGGACAAATGAATTTATTTTGATAACGGTTGACGGTTGACTGTTAACCGGTGGTGGTATAATTAATTTAATTTTGTCTGAATCAGGATAACCAGGATTAGAGGATGTACAGGATGGGTTTATTTGTGAGGATCATGATTTTTGGATTTTGAGGATGGGGGTTTGTGTTTAATATTTTTTGTCTGAATCAAGATAACCAGGATTAGAGGATGTACAGGATGGGTTTATTTATGAGGATCATGATTTTTGGATTTTGAGGATGGGGGTTTGTGTTTAATATTTTTTGTCTGAATCAGGATTTCCAGGATTAGAGGATGTACAGGATGGGTTTATTTGTGAGGATCATGATTTTTGGATTTTGAGGATGGGGGTTTGTGTTTAATATTTTTTGTCTGAATCAGGATAACCAGGATTAGAGGATGTACAGG
>NZ_JADEWA010000184.1:0-9773 GCF_015207865.1 Dolichospermum sp. LEGE 00246 | reverse complement strand
ATATTCATATACGTAATGAAATATCAAAATCGGCAAGTGTCAATGGTTAGTAGTCACTTTATTAAAAAAGTCATCTATTGCCCATGATTTCTCTTTTAGCAAATTCTAGTTTTTTCATCTAAAAATGTCTGAACAACAAACAATTAGTCCTTGGAAATATAAACCTTGGTGGTGTCAGCCTTGGTCAATTATCCTCACTGCTGTCACATTAATTAGCGGTAGTTGGTTAATATTTAAAATTCTTTGGGTGACAATTTTAGTAGCTATTCCATTATTAATTTGGATGGGATTTTTTCTGTTAATTTGGCCACAAATGATGATTCGCAGTCGAGTCTTAGAAGATGTTTGAAAAGTTTGGGGCGAATATAATAGAGCATCCGGCTCCCGTCAGGGATACGCTACTACACAAACGAATTCCACGCCCGTGGAATAATTAAAATCAAGAGTTTTGTCTGTGTAGCCGCGACTTCTAGTCGCCAGGATAAGTAATAATTTAGATTTTTCAAACAACCTCTTAAACAAAATGACAGAATAACTAATTTAATAAATCAATCCTCCAATTCTTCTTCCTGACTCCTGACTGGGCGCAGTCCCTGCGCCCCTACCTCCTAGCCTTAATGATATGAATGCTCAAATTTCTATTATTATTCCCACACTCAATGAAGCGAGTAATATTAAAGAAGTAATTACTAGCAGTCAATCCAGTAATAATGTAGAAATAATTGTGGTTGATGGTGGTTCACAAGATCAAACATTATTAATAGCCAAATCCTTAAATGTTCAGGTGATTATTTCTTCTCCGGGACGTGCTAATCAAATGAATGCAGGTGCTATGGCTGCTAGTGGGGAAATTCTCCTATTTCTCCATGCTGATACTCGGTTACCGACTAATTTTGAACAGATGATTTGCACAACCTTAGCACAACCGGGAATTGTAGCTGGTGCATTTGCTTTACAGATAAATGCCCCCGATTGGGGCTTGCGTTTGGTCGAATTTGGGGTAAAATGGCGATCGCATCTTTGGCAAATGCCCTATGGTGATCAAGGTATTTTTCTCACCAAAGATGTATTTCAGCAAGTTGGTAATTTCCCCCAAATGCCAATTATGGAAGACTTTGAACTGATGAGAAAATTAAAAACTCTGGGGAAAATTTATCTATTACCAACACCTGTAATTACCTCACCTCGCAGATGGTTAAAAAAAGGAATTATCCAAACTACTCTCTGGAATCAAATTATTGTCATTGCTTATTTACTAGGGATATCCCCCCATCGAATTCGTAATTGGTACTCTTCTTCAAAATTGTAAATAATTCTTATGGTTATGACATTTTTATCAGAAATAGATTTAGCTTTAGTACAGGAATCTATTAGTGTATCTTCTCTCAGTTTCCTATCATTTTTACAAAATACTTTACAATGGATTAATAGTCTTGGTGCTGTGGGGGGAATAGTATTTATTGGTATCTACATTATTGCTACTTTGGCTTTTTTACCAGCCGCAATTCTCACTTTAGGTGCTGGTATAATTTTTGGGGTAATTTGGGGTTCTTTATATGTGTTTATTGGGGCTACATTAGGTGCTGTAGCCGCATTTTTAGTAGGACGTTATTTAGCTCAAAGTTGGATAAAAGAGAAAATATCTAGTTATAAAAAATTTGCCATTATTGATAAAGCCGTTAGTAAACAAGGATTAAAAATCGTCCTATTAGTTCGACTTTCTCCCCTTTTTCCCTTCAACTTATTAAACTATGCTTTCGGAATTACTAGTGTTTCTTTTCAAGACTATTTAATTGGCTCAGTGGGGATGATTCCTGGAACAATCATGTATGTGTATTTCGGTTATTTAGCAGGAGATTTAGCCTTAATTGGCACTCATAATCAACCGGTAAATCTCATCTTGAACTGGGTAATTAAAATCATTGGGTTAATAGCGACAATTGCTGTGACAATCTATGTTACTAAAATAGCTAAGAAAGCTTTAGACGAAGAAATTTGATTCCGAGGTTTAGTTGCTTATTTACAAAAAATTGAGAAAATCTGTTAAATATCAAACCGACAAAATTTTAATTATAATGTATCTATAAATAACAGATTGTCTAATCACAAACATACTTGATACTTGATTCTTCAGAGGTAAAAAAATGTCAAATTCAGAATCTCCAAGAGTCACAATGCGTCCAATGGATGAGTTTAATCAAAAACTAATCAAAAATGTTCATCCCGATAACTGGCTAAATCCCCAACCGGCTGATTATTATGATTTAGTAGTTATTGGTGGGGGAACTGCGGGTTTAGTTGTGGCTGCGGGGGCTGCGGGTTTAGATTTGGGTTTGAAAATAGCCTTAATTGAAAAAAATCTCATGGGAGGAGATTGTTTAAATTTTGGTTGTATCCCCTCTAAATGTTTAATTCGTTCTTCTCGTGTAGTTGAAGAAATCAAAAAAGCCAAAGATTTAGGGATTAATATTTCCCAGCAATTTGATGTAGACTTTGCCACAGTTATGGAGAGAATGAGACGTATTCGGGCGAGTATTAGTCATCATGACTCTGTGGAAAGATTTAAAAGTTTGGGAATTGATGTTTTTTTAGGTAATGGTGAATTTAAAAGTCATAATACTATAGAAGTTGATCAGCAAAAATTAAAATTTAAAAAAGCTGTCATTGCCACGGGTGCTAGGGCTGTGAGACCGAAAATTCGGGGAATTGAATCCGCAGGTTATTTAACTAATGAAACTGTTTTTTCTCTGACTCAGAAACCGGAAAAATTAGCAATAATTGGTGGTGGTCCTGTCGGTTGTGAATTAGCACAAACATTTCAGCGTTTGGGTTGTGAGGTGACATTATTTCATCGCGGTTCACATATTTTAAATCAGGAAGATCCAGAAGCAGCGGAAATTTTGCAAAAAGTTTTGATTGATGAAGGGATTCGTTTAGTATTAAATTGTCAATTAGAAGAAGTTGTCACAGTTACGGAAGGAAAACGCCTATATTTTTCTGTGAATAGTGAAAGAGATTCAGTGACAGTTGATGAAATATTAGTTGGTGCGGGACGTGCGCCAAATGTGGAAAATTTGAATTTAGAGGCAGTGGGTGTAGAATACGATCAAAGCTTCGGTGTGAAAGTAAATGATTATTTGCAAACCACAAATCCGAAAATTTACGCCGCTGGTGATATCTGCATGAATTGGAAATTTACTCATGCGGCAGATGCGGCAGCCCGAATTGTGATTAAAAATACCCTGTTTTCGCCTTTTGGTTGGGGACGATCTAAACTCAGTAGTCTAGTCATGCCTTGGGTGACATATACCAGCCCGGAAATTGCCCATGTGGGGATGTACGCACAGGAGGCGAAAGAATTGGGTATAGAGATAGAAACTATTAAGATACCCTATAATCGCATAGACCGAGCGATCGCCGATCATGAAGAATCTGGTTTTTTAAAGATTCATCACAAAAAAGGCTCAGATCAAATTTTGGGTGCAACCATAGTTGCTAATCATGCAGGGGAGATGATTTCCGAAATTACCACAGCTATTGTTCATCAAATTGGTTTAAGTAAACTTAGCAGTGTAATTCATCCTTACCCCACCCAAGCAGAAGCCATTAAAAAAGCCGCAGACGCTTATCGCAAGACTTTACTCACACCAAAAACTAAGCAATTATTGGGATTTTTAAGAAAATTTTCTTAAATTAAGAGTTTCAGATCCCCGACTTCTTAAAGAAGTTGGGGATCTTGTTCTTTGTTCTTGAGACTCAAGAAAATATTCATGGTAAAATTCATGAATAGAGAGAAAAAATTGACCCATCTATGGCAGAATTATCAGGACATCAAACAAAATGGAATATAAATCTCTGGCTGTTTTCAGCAGTATTGTGATATTTGGAATTTTAGAAACATTAATTCCCTTTTTTCAATATCATCAAACTTTACTTAAAAGAGTTATTCACAATCTAATTTTAGGTTTAGTAAATTCTTTATTGGTTAACCTCACAGTTATTTTAATCTTAAAATCTCTCTGGAAACCAACTTTATCACAGGGATTTTTTTATGATCTAAATTTACCCTGGTTGCACTTTATTCTCTCTTTTTTTTTGCTAGATTTATATATGTATACGTGGCATAGATTAATCCACACTTGGGGTTTTGCTTGGCGGTTTCACAAAGTTCATCATACAGATAGATGGATGAATATATCCACAGCTTACCGCTTTCATCCGGTAGAAGTAATTGTCTCCAATATTCCTAAAATTGGATTAATTTATCTATTGGGAATTACCCCAAATGCTTGGATATTATATGAATCTTTATTTGCTATATCCTTAGTTTTTCATCATAGTAATTTTGCTTTACCTTTCAAAATAGATAAATTCCTGAGTTATTTTATTGTTACACCTAATTATCATCGCGCTCATCATTGCCAATTAACAAAATATTTAAATAGTAATTATACCAGTTTATTAACTATCTGGGATATAATATTTCAATCTCGTTATTATCCGCCACAACCAGAAACCATCCAATTTGGTGTACCCGAAGAAACTAGAAATTTTAATGTGATCAGTTTATTAAAATTACCGTTTGTGCCTGTGAATAAACACGATTGATAGCATCAGAGATTATGAATTGAGTAGTGCTTTCCTAGAAGGTGCAATTATGCCTGATGGCTCAAAGTATAAATCATCAGTTAGCGATCGCTCTTAGAGGGTGTTTGAAAAGTTATGGTTGATGTATCAAATATTTTTTACCCCTCCCTAACCCTCCCCTTTACAAGGGGAGGGAACTAGATTTTTATTGTTTCCCCCCTTGTAAAGGGGAAAGGGGTGTAGCAATGTGATAAAAATTACGGAATACCACTTTTAAAACATCCTCTTAGTCAGTTTATATAAAACCAGGTAACGGATAGTAAATCCATTACCTGAAAATAGCCGTAAATTTTGCTAGATTTCTTGTTACCTATGCTCTCACAGGAACTTTTGCCTTACTTAATGTACCCAAAATTTGCTCTGCGGCTGCTTCACCGGTGTTGATAGCACCTTCCATAAAACCTTGCCAATCAGCGAGGTGTTCACCGGCAAAGTATACATTCTCAAACTTGCGCTCTAAAACTGGTCTAATGGTAAACCACTGCCCTGTACCATACACAGCATAAGCTCCTCCAGAATATTTATCATTGCCCCAGTAGTAGCTGGTCTGTTTGAGCAAATGGGATTTAGTTTCTCCAAAAGCAGGTTTAAGAGCATTATTAATCATCCGACTCCGCCATGTATCAGTCTGCCGAGAAACTACGTCAGCTTTATCGCCAATTGTGTATGAAATCAGCACTCCCTTTTGAGATGGCTGATTCTTAGTGGCATGATAAAAGTAGTGAGGCAGAATATCTGTTAATATGTCAAAACTTTCGTCTTTCCAGAAACGTTGATCATAAAGCAAAGCATTTTTATTAATCCGCGCATACTGTAAGGCATTAATTGCTGCTTGCTTGTCCTTCGGTAGCATCGGTTCCCAATGAATTTGACTAATAGCCAGTGTAGGAAGAGTGCAAATTACGTTGTTAGCCTCAATCTTGAAACCATCTTCACAGGTAATTGTGACAGTCTCCCCCGATTGAACCACTGAGACTACTTGATGATTGAGCAGAATTTTATCTCTACCAATCGCTTTTGCCATAGCTTTAGCAAGTTGATTATTTCCCCCCTTAATCTTGTAGTCCATCTCATTCTTTTCACTAGACTCAGCGTATTCTGCTAAAGCGGCAAATGCAGAGACCTGACGGATACTTTCACCAAAATCAGTGCTGTCTAGGAGTTCTCTAAGTTCCAAATCTCTACCACTAATGCCATTGTTGACAAGATAACGCCACCAATCCATTTTATCTAGTTCAACTTTGTCGGCTTCACTAAAATTAGCATAAGCCTGGAGAATTTCCTCAAATTTACTATTCCATGCTGTTGAGTAATCCCATTTAGCTTCAGTAAAATATTCATCTTGATAGATCAAATGAGTATTAAATTGGTTGTTCTTTAGCTCCAAACCAAATTCTTTACATAGTGCAATCAATCGTTTGTGAGATGCTCCCACCCACTCTGCGCCTAGTTCAATTGTCAAATTGTCAGTATCATCAATCTTGTGGGAAAATACGCGGCCGCCTATTCGTGAGCGAGCTTCGAGAATAGTCACATCTACTCCCTGTTTAGAAAGAAAATATCCAGCCGCCAAACCAGAAAATCCTGCTCCTAAAATCACCACTTTTTGAGGTGTGGTGATAGCAACTTGAAAGGTATTTTTAGCAGGTTTGGTGGCAGAAATTGGAAAACCATTAGCCAATGCAATTAGTCCAAGTGATCCTGCTGAACCTTGAGTCAAAAATTCTCGCCGAGTAGTCATAAGTTTGTTCTGGAAGAAAATATATTTTCAGTGATTTTAACCAAGTCTCAGTATAGGTGTTTCAGTGTTGCCAAACAATTAAGTTTTACAAAGTTATATGGAAATTTGGATAAAAAAGGCAAAATTTTACAGGAATCTACATAATACATCTGGTGAAAATTAAATATGCGTGACTTAAAACCTTTGTAGAGATGTTCCATGTGTAGAGATTCTCAGATCTACATCCTTTACCGGAGATGTCTATAGTGCTAAACCAAAAGGTGCAATTATGCCTGATGGCTCAAAATATAAATCTTCAGTTAGCGATTACTAGGTCGCGCTATCTCTTTCCTTGGGTCTTGTAAGGAATACAAGAGGCTACCGCGAACGCCGCTGATTTAAGATTAGAATTAATTAGCCAAATTGTTCAATTGGGAGTTTTTTCGCTGTGCTGAGTTCACCTTTACCCACTATCAACGCCCTCAAACAACCTACCAGTGATGCTTGGGTAGAGCAGGCGATCGCTAACCTTGATATTATTTTACTAGATCACTCCCACTGTGAACGCAAAGCCGCAGGAGTAGCATTAAATATGATGTTTCGCTATCCCTCTAATGCTAAAATGGTGAGGGAGTTAACAGCGATCGCTCGTGAAGAACTCGAACACTTTGAACTTGTTAATCAATGGCTAGAACGCCGTCAGATCAAACTAGCAGCCCTATCCGCACCCCCCTACGGTGCAGGGTTAAAATCCCAAGTCCGGGGACAAGAACCCCAGAGATTTTTAGACTCCTTACTCGTCACCGGCTTAATAGAAGCCCGCAGTCATGAACGCTTAGGACTCCTAGCTGCTAACTGTCCAGAACCAGAACTAGCTCAATTTTACCGCAGTTTAATGGCATCAGAAGCCAGACATTTTGGGATGTATTGGGTTTTAGCTGACACCTATTATGACCGAAAAATCGTCATGGACAGATTAGATGAATTAGCAGAGGTGGAAAGTCAATTATTATCAACCTTACACCCAGAACCCAGAATACATAGTTAGTCAGTTTTTGCCGGAGTATGGATTAACAACCAAGTTTGCAAATCATTCAAACTCTGAAAATCTAAAAGAGCTTCACTCAATTCTTCTAACACAGACAATGGTAAACCAGAAATAGATTTTATCTTTCTCTGAGATATTTTACCAAACCGCTTTGTTAATTGTCGAATCACCAAATTAATTGTAGCTTGTTCTATGCCTTGTTCTATGCCTTGTTCTAGTCCTTCCTCTAGTCCTTCTTCTCTGCCTTGTTCCAGTCCTTCCTCTCTGCCTTCTTCTTTAATTTCTTGATAAACTCTAGTTTCTTTGAGTGTAATTCCTAACATTGATTCTACCTCCCGACGACTCAGATTTTCAAACTTGTAGACCATGATTGTCGTGATCATCTCCATCATAGCTTGACTTGATGGTGTGACAATCTCCTCATGGGTTCTGGTTAATAAATATCTAGCTACTGCTGGGGCTTGACTTTCTCCCAGAGTAGTTAGTAACATGACACCTAAACCTAATGGTAATTCTTGAATATCTCCCAATTCATCTAAATATACTCGATGTACTTGAGGACTGTTGAGAAATCCACGATGAGGATAAATGTCATTTTGTTCTGTATTTCGAGATGGATAAATGATCACTATTTGCCAATCACAAAATCTTTTGCGATTACGATAAAAATATAGTGAAGTTTCCGCACAGATTCTTTCATACAATTCCTCATCTCTTTGAAATTGTACCTCACAAAAATATACTATGCCCTGTTCATCACCTTCTGGTGGTAAAAATACACCATCAATTGCAAAAGTCGGTTCTTTGACAGCCACAGAATCAAAGCGGTAAGCCTGAGCATTAATCGGCGGATCTGTCAACAGTTCAAACAACAAAGATGGATATTGTTGAAAGAGTTTATAAAAAAGTGAATCTCTTCGCATAAATCATGATTATAATATTTACTGGTTAAAATTCCTCAAACTTTGCGTCTTTGCGCCTTTGCGCGAAACATAATTTAACTGTAAAATAGAAAAAACCCCGGAGGTAGAATTACGGTTTACGCACGTCCCCTAGCCAGATTAATCGAACAATTGCAACGGCTACCCGGAGTTGGTCCAAAAAGCGCCCAACGTTTAGCTTTGCACATCTTAAAAAGACCAGAAGCAGAAGTAGAAGCCTTAGCTCAAGCACTTATTGACGCAAAAAAACAGATCGGTTTGTGTAAAGTTTGTTTTCACCTTTCATCAGATCCAATCTGTGAAATTTGTCGTCATCCTCAGCGAGATAATACAACTATTTGCGTAGTTGCAGATTCTCGTGATGTGATTGCATTGGAAAAAACCCGTGAATTTAAAGGTAAATATCATGTTTTAGGTGGCGTAATTTCCCCTATGGACGGTATTGGACCAGAACAGTTAAATATTCAGCCTTTAGTCAGACGGGTAAGCGAACAAAAACCCCAAGAGGTGATTTTAGCTATTAGTCCTAGTATCGAAGGAGAAACCACAACATTATACATAGGTCAATTACTAAAACCATTTACAAAAGTCACCCGCATTGCTTTTGGTTTACCTGTAGGTGGTGATTTAGAATATGCTGATGAACTTACCTTAGCTAGAGCATTAGAAGGACGGAGAGAGCTAGATTAAAAGTAGCAAATTTGATTACCAAAATGTTTTTTACCAACTCCCTAGAAAATCAACTGCAAGAGTGGAATAATACCATTAACACTCAGCCAAATAATGTCAATGCTTATGTCCGTCGCGGCATGATTAATTTTAAATTAGGAAAAATTGCCGAATCAATTCAAGATTTTGATGATGCAGAAAAGTTAGACATTCAAATTACTCCTTATTTGTGGCAACGAGGATTATCTTATTATTATGCAGAACGATTTGCTGAAGGTGCAAAACAGTTTGAAATAGATTTAACTGTTAATGCCCAAGATGTGGAAGAAACGGTCTGGAGATATCTTTGTATAGCTAGATTATCCGGTGTTACAGAAGCTCGTAATTCTTTATTACCTGTGAAAAATGATCCGCGAAAAATCATGAAGTCTGTTTATGATTTATTTGCAGGTAATTGTACAACAGATGATGTTTTGAACGTAGGAAAATTGGCAGGATTAAAAGGTAAGTTTTACAGTCATCTCTATTTGGGTTTATATTATGAAGCTGAGAATAATTGGGAGTTAGCACAGGAATATATAGTTAAAGCTGCGGATGAGTATAAGCTTGATGATTATATGTGGTATTTAGCAGTAGTGCATAAGCAATTACGAGAATGGGAGTAATATAAATTATACATCTCCAGAAATAAAATTTCACGAATCGCTTCCCCTCCCTAACCCTCCCCTTTACAAGGGGAGGGTTAGGG
>NZ_JADEWA010000183.1:0-9776 GCF_015207865.1 Dolichospermum sp. LEGE 00246 | reverse complement strand
GTTAATAGCCAATAACCCAGACAAATATTAGTAAATCCTGTAAAAAATAACATACTCATACCAGCAACCAAACTAGTAATCATAATTCTTACCTCTTATGTTTACTGGTAATTTTTCATCTACCTCAATTCAGGATGTTCTGCAAGCCAATCAAAAATTCTGTCTAGTTGTTGTAAATCCACTAAACCATATTGCCAAAGCAGCATCGGTAAAGGTCCATGATTGAACTCAGGATGTCGCGTTGCTACAGCAATATCAGCCTGGGAAAGTGCCAGTTCTTTTTGCAGAAATTGCAGTAACTTCCTATCAATACGATTAATCACCATAATTGGACATTGACAATTGCAATCAACATAAGGGACAAGTTATTCCCATCAGCAATTACTAATTTTTTTAGTTTTAGCTAACTGAGTGAACCTTAGCTTATGTGAATTATCTGGAATATGCAAGGTATTTTGTGAGTGAATAATGACTTGAGATCAATCAGACTTGCATTAAAAATTAACCTCTGATATGCTTTGGATTAGACAGGGCTAGAATTATCAATTGTTATCAGTCGCACTAATCAAAAAAACATGATTGTTTCCAGCAATCTTTACTCAACACCGTTACACAAACAATTCTCTAACCATGTCACTAATTGATGACGGGAAGCAAAAAATTGCATCAATGTACTACGAACAAGAATCGCTTCTTCTAGGTTATTAACTTGCACGCGCAAAGACCCATCCGGGGGACAGGAACAGGAAATCATCAACTCTTGCAACCGATGATAAATACACCATCTATCACCTAAAGGAACTTGCAAAATTTGTTCACCGACAGTTAAAAAGTTACAATTTGGTGACATCAGTAATTCACAATTTATGGAGTTAACTTTATTGATCATCTTGGTGATGATTAGTGAGAGTTTGGACTTGTTGTTCTAACTGCTCAATCCGCGAGAGTAAAGAACGAATCACACCTGCCTCTATATCGGGTAATTTGCCATGTTCTAAGGGGGAAATGCGGTTATGAGACTTAGGAGCAATAATCCGGCCAGGAATGCCTACAACGGTGGCATCTGGAGGCACATCACGCAGGACAATTGAACCTGCACCAATACGGACGCGATCGCTAATTTGAATATTTCCTAATACTTTCGCACCCGCACCGACAACAACATTACTACCCAATGTCGGATGACGTTTACCACTTTCTTTCCCCGTTCCTCCCAATGTTACACCCTGATAAATGAGTGTATAATCTCCCACAATAGCAGTTTCACCAATCACAACACCCATGCCATGATCAATAAATACACCCCTACCAATTTTTGCCCCTGGGTGAATTTCAACACCTGTGAAAAATCGTCCCCAATGAGAAATCAACCGGGGAATAAAACTCACATTGTGGATATGTAACCAATGTGCCAGACGATGTAAACACAGAGCATGAAATCCGGGGTAACAAAATATGACCTCTAACCAATTACGTGCTGCTGGATCACGCTCAAAAATAATCCGAAAATCACTGATTAATGGTTCTAAAAAAAATCTAAAACCTTCATGTTTACGTAGCTTTGTATTTACAGTCTCAGTCTTAATGATCCTGTTTAATGACTGGTGCATTGGTATTGTTAGGTGAAAAAATCCTGTACTGTTTTCATGCTTATATCAGATAACTTCCAAACAGACAGAATTAGCAACGCAGATTAGATTTATTAAATTTATTAAGCTTGTACTCAATATGTTTAACTGCCTATTTAACAGAACTTTACATTTTCTCTTGGGGTAGGGGTACTAGCTTTTAATCACAGGGGTACTGGTATTTTCAGATCAGGGATGCAGCTTTTTTGTACTCACCATAAACCTCTTAATCTGTAGGACTTTGCAACTATTTAGGCAAGATATTTTTCCATATATTTAGTTGTACTCATTTCCTGAGAAACGTTGTCTTGATGACAGTAAAGTAGTGAGACAGAATTATACTGCAAACGGTTCATAGTTTAACCAAATATGAAACCCCTCTGGTAAACCTCTCCCTAACCCTCTCCTCTTAGGAGAGGGAAAAGGAATAATATTTAACACTGGAGAGGCTTTGAACCTTGTTCTTTGTATGATAAAAAAGTCCAGCTTCTAGTCGTTTTGAGTATAATTACACAATGTCATTGCGTAAGCGTTGCGTGGCGTTAGCCATATGGAAGGAAGTGAAATGAAGTAATAGCGTTCGCGGAGCGTCCCGGAGGGAACTAGCGCTGCTGCAAGCAGTTCGCTAGGGTTGTGATTGCTTCCCTTCGCTCGCAATGACTGTAAATATTTTTGTCCAATTACTTAAATATAGATTTTATGTATTACCTACTACTATTAGTATTTTATTATTTTGGTAGTGGAAAGGTGGATTTCTTTATTTTGTTTTCGGATTTGTTTGCTGTATGTGGGGATACAAAATAAAAAATGATAAATTTTCTCTGTGTTGATCGTTATTATAAAAATTCTAGTTTATTAGTTCGCAAACGGCAAATTTTTTCGCGCAGGGTTCGTCGAAATCACCAATTATCTAAGCTGTGTAGCTGAGTTAATTTTTTCCTCCGAGAAATGGATAAAAAAGAACATAAAATTAATGCAGCGTAACCCACTGTTAATTACTGATTGTAGGTTACGCTATCTCTAACTAAGAACCGAAGAAATATTTCATCTTGATCTTAATATCAGTATTAGTTTTAGATACAGTAACAGCCGAATCATTAAACTTAGGCGGTCCGGTGAAAACCTCTGGATTATTAGAAAACCCAAAACCTTCTATGGGCGCACCAAAAGAACCAGTATCGAGATTACCATTTTCATTGGCATCATGAATTAATCCAACAGCATAACTACCCGCTTTCAAGTTATTGAAAGTCAGTTTTTGAGACATTTCTGTGATCTTGATACATTGAGATTGTAAAGCATTTTTGCTATCACGAGGAAATCCTTGACTTTTATCAAAAAGCGTGGCACAAATTTGTCCAGATTTGTTTTTGAGTCCCTCTACTTCAATTGTCAGGCTGCTATTCAACTCTGCCTTAGCATTAGCTAAAAAGAGTAAATTTCCCAATATAGGGAGTAGTAACATTAGCCCCAGACTTGACGTTTTCCGTAACGCAGTGTTTAACTGTTTCTTCATTAATTTACCCTCTATTAAATAAAACTAATATGTTACCCAGCCATATTGTCAAGTTAGATTTTCTGAATTACCTAACAGACACTTTTGTAAATATAACAGAAAGTAACGAAATGTCAAAAATCAATAACTAAATCTGCATTCAGCAACTTTACCGAATCCAAATTTTGAGAACTACAAACACCCGTCACGTCAGCCACAAAGACGCTTGCATCCTAATACTACTGATTTATTACAAGCTCACAGTGCGTACAAATAAATCAAATCTTGTAACGTAACAGTATCCGCTTCATAATTATCATCAAGATGGATAACAAGGGAGTATCCCAAATATGCAAATTTACCCAAAATATAGAATCCATGCGGCTGGAAGTCAGGACTACACAGGCAAAACCCACCTGCGTGGGTTTTAAATTTCCGGCGTTGCTGATTCAGAATATGATTTTACCTCACGCAGAGGCGCTCCAGTCACAGAGAGTAAGAGTTTGAAGTCATTGATTTTTCAATTTCATACTTCAGTTCAGCAACGCCAAATTTCCCTAGTCCGCGTAGGCGGACTTTGTTTGTAAGTAATTGGACAAAAATATTTACAGTCATTGCGAGCGAAGGGAAGCAATCACAACCCTTGCGATTGCTTCATTTCACTTCGTTCCATTCCCAATGACATTGTGTAATTAATTCTGTCTCACTACTTATAGCCGTGATTTCCAATCGCCAGCTTATTTCTGCAAAATTGGGATGCTCCCGATAATAATAGCTTTGATCACATTTTTCCTAATGTGCTTTGTTTACTATATTTATAGCGTAGTGATGGGGAAAAGTTCATAGCTAACATAATTATCAATATCATCAAAAAATAATGATCAAAAAATTAAATCTTTTGCAAATTATCTGCATTAATATAGATAGTGTAATTAGGCTGTATTTGTTGTACAGCAAGCAATACAGCCATAAAAATGTCATTAATAATCAAAAACTTAAAAAAATATAAATTGCATTTTTACGCCAAAAAAAATGATAGGTTGTATACAGAATTGAATTTCCCACGTATCTGGAGTAATCGGGTTGATTTTACTCCAGTTTTTTAACCTCAAATCTCTGAAGACCAAAAGTTTCTAGGAGAATTTGCAGGAAAGTTGAGTACAGTCGAATATCAGGAAAATTCGCTAAAAATATAGCCAAAACCCTTGCAGATATCGAGTTTGAGATGAGTACAAAGAAATCCTGAACCCCTAACTATAAATACTCGTACCCCTAACTATAAATACTCGTACCCCTACCTGAAAAAATCTTTTTTAATTTTTGTATCGTTGCAATGCAAGGATTTAAGGATTTGAGTACAAACATAATAAATCCAATAAGTTCTATCCTGGTGTAAACCAAAGGGGGCAAAAAAAAGGGCTGCTATAAATCATTTATCGCCAATCACTTAACGCTCCTTAACAAAACAAAGTTAGTAGTCAAAAGTGAGTGGAGGGATGAGATTAGCACCATATCTAAAATAATTTAGATATTGCCAGTAGTAAAAGCATCTCCCACAGTGGCTCTCAAGTCCACCTGCAACAGCGAAATTCAATGACACTACCTGCTACAGATATTCTCACCTCCGACTTCGAGAATGCCATTATCACCCCCGCTACATCTGCTGCTTGTGGTTGCGATAGCACCACAACTCCAGAAATGGATCAAAGAATGATAGAGCGCATTTCTAAACATCCCTGCTATAGTGAAGAGGCTCATCATCACTATGCACGGATGCACGTTGCCGTCGCTCCAGCTTGCAATATTCAATGTAACTATTGTAACCGCAAGTATGACTGCGCTAACGAAAGTCGTCCTGGAGTAGTGAGCGAATTGCTCACACCGGAAGAAGCTGCACATAAAGTGTTAGTAATTGCCGGAAAAATTCCCCAAATGACTGTGTTGGGAGTTGCGGGTCCTGGTGATCCTTTGGCTAATCCAGAAAAAACTTTTCGGACTTTTGAATTAATTGCCGATAAAGCACCAGATATTAAATTGTGCTTATCTACTAACGGTTTGATGCTCACAGAATATATTGATCGCATCAAACAATTAAATATAGATCACGTTACTATTACCCTTAATACCATTGACCCCGAAATAGGTGCAGAAATCTATTCTTGGGTTCACTATAAACGCAAGCGTTACAGAGGAATTGAAGGAGCAAAAATTCTCCTAGAAAAACAGTTGGAAGGATTGCAAGCTCTCAAGGAAGCTGATATCTTATGCAAAGTTAATTCCGTGATGATTCCTGGAGTTAATGACAAACATTTGGTAGAAGTTAATAAGGCTATTCGTGAGAGAGGCGCATTCTTACATAACATTATGCCGCTAATTTCTGCACCAGAACATGGGACTCATTTTGGTTTAACTGGTCAACGTGGACCAACAGGAAAAGAACTGAAGGAAGTCCAAGACAATTGCTCTGGTAACATGAAAATGATGCGCCACTGTCGCCAGTGTCGAGCCGATGCGGTAGGATTATTAGGAGAAGACCGTAGCCAAGAATTTACTAAAGATAAGTTCATGGAAATGGCTCCAGAATATAACTTTGAAACCCGTCAAGAAGTTCACGAAGGGATTGAGAAATTTAGAGAAGAAATTAAGGCTGCTAAAGATAAAGCATCAACTGGCAAAAAATCTGCTAATAGTCCTAAAATCCTAGTTGCAGTAGCAACAAAAGGCGGTGGATTAGTTAACCAACACTTCGGACACGCGAAGGAATTTCAAGTCTATGAAGTTGATGGTAATGAAGTTCGTTTTGTTAGTCACCGCAAGATTGATCAATATTGTCAAGGTGGTTACAGCGAAGAAGCTACAGCAGACAATATAATGAAAGCAATCGCAGATTGTAAAGCAGTCTTGGTATCGAAAATAGGCAATTGTCCCAAGGAAAAATTAGAAGCAGCAGGAATCCAAACTGTTGAAGCCTACGACGTAATTGAAAAGGTTGCTTTAGAATTTTACGAGCAATATGTTCAGGCTAATGGGTAATTCAATTTTGGATTTTGGATTTTGGATTTGATAGACTCCAATCTAAAATCCAAAATCTAAAATCTAAAATCTCCGAGGTAAATAATCATGGCTTACGAAATTACTAGCCAGTGTATTTCCTGCAAGTTGTGTTTATCTGTTTGTCCTACCGGTGCAATTCAAGAAGTTGACGGTAATTACTGGATTGACTCTAAACTTTGCACAAATTGCGCTGGTAGTATTCACACTGTACCTCAATGTAAGGCCAGTTGTCCTACTGTTGATGGTTGCGTTAAACAACCTAGTGATTATTGGGAAAGTTGGTTTGCTACTTACAACCGGGTTTTAGCACAGTTAACCAATAAACAAGATTATTGGGAAAATTGGTATAAGTCCTATTCTCAGAAGTTTTCCGAACAGTTGCAAAAGCATCAAGGAGAAGCAGTTATATAGGTGACAGGGGACAGGTGACAGGTGACAGTTAAGTAATGGGACAGAATTAATTACACAACTGATTTTTCTGTTCCCTGTTCCCTGTTCCCTGTTCCCTGTTCCCTCTCTCAACGAGTGAATTTAATTTTGTCCGACTACTTAACAGGGAATAGGGAATATTTATATTTATCTTTATTCCGACTCCTGATAGCGTGGCGTTAGCCATAATCCTGACTCCTGACTCCTTCTTTATCACTTTATACTTTTATAGAGAAAATCATGCAAAATAATTGCATCTATCTTGATAATAATGCCACCACTAAAATAGATCCTCAAGTTGTTGAGGCAATGATGCCTTATTTGACGGACTATTATGCTAATCCTTCTAGTATGCACACTTTTGGTGGACAACTTGGGAAGGCTGTAAACACGGCTAGATCACAAGTAGCGGCTTTACTGGGAGCAGATGAATCGGAAATTGTTTTTACCAGTTGCGGAACTGAGGGTGATAATGCTGCTATTCATGCGGCGTTATTAGCTCAACCTGAAAAACGTCACATCATCACTTCCCAAGTAGAACATCCAGCAGTTTTAAATGTCTGCAAACAATTAGAATCCAAAGGTTATCAAGTTACTTATTTGTCAGTAAATGCTAAGGGACAAATAGATTTGAGTGAGCTAGAAGCTTCTCTAACTGGTAATACTGCTTTGGTGACATTAATGTATGCCAATAATGAAACCGGCACTATCTTTCCAATTGAAGAAATTGGTGCTATGGTTAAGGGATATGGCGCTCTCTTCCACGTTGATGCGGTGCAAGCGGTAGGCAAAATATCCTTGAATATGAAGACCAGCACCATAGATATGTTAACTATATCTGGTCACAAAATTCATGCTCCCAAAGGTATTGGTGCTTTGTATGTGAGACGTGGCGTTCGTTTCCGTCCTCTATTAGTTGGTGGACACCAAGAACGAGGACGCAGAGGCGGTACAGAAAACGTTCCGGGAATTATTGCTTTAGGAAAAGCTGCGGAATTAGAACTGTTACATTTAGAAGAAGTAACTCAGAGATTAACAAAGTTGCGTGATTATTTGGAACAGTCTCTTCTAGCTAAAATTTCTGATTGTGAAGTAAATGGTGATGCCAAAAATAGATTACCAAATACTACGAATATCGGGTTTAAATATATTGAAGGTGAAGCAATTCTGCTCTCTTTAAATAAGTACGGTATTTGCGCTTCTTCTGGCTCTGCTTGTACTTCTGGTTCTCTAGAACCTTCTCATGTTTTACGAGCTATGGGTTTACCTTACACTACTTTACATGGTTCGATTCGCTTCAGTCTTTCTCGCTACACAACTGAAGCTGAAATTGATCAAGTAATTGCCGTAATGCCGGAAATTGTTGACCGTCTTCGGGCTTTATCTCCCTTCAAGAATGATAATGCCGATTGGTTACAACAACAGTCAATGGTCAGTAGTCATTAGTAGTTAGTCATTAGTCAGTTTTCATTTACTACTAACTAATGACAAATCACCAATCCAAAATCTAAAATCCAAAATCTAAAATCAATTATGTGGGACTACACTGATAAAGTATTAGAGTTATTTTACGATCCTAAAAACCAGGGTGCAATTGAAGAAACTGGCGAAGCTGGTGTGAAGGTGGCAACTGGTGAAGTGGGAAGTATTGCTTGTGGTGATGCTTTAAGATTACATTTGAAAGTTGAAGAAGCAACAGATAAAATTCTTGATGCCCGTTTTCAAACTTTCGGTTGTACAAGTGCGATCGCATCTTCGAGCGCTTTAACTGAAATGGTCAAAGGTTTGACTTTAGATGAAGCTTTAGGAGTAACAAATAAGGAAATTGCTGATTATTTAGGTGGTTTACCTGAAGCGAAAATGCACTGTTCTGTTATGGGTCAAGAGGCTTTAGAAGCTGCTATCTATAATTATCGTGGTATTCCTCTAGAGGCACATGACGATGAAGAAGGTGTCCTCATCTGTAGCTGTTTCGGAATAACTGATGCTAAGATTAAGAAAGCAGTTGCACAAAACAATCTCTTCAGTGCAGAGCAAGTAACAAATTATGTAAAAGCTGGTGGCGGATGCGGTTCTTGTTTAACGAAGATTGATGATATAATAAGAGAAGTAAAGCAGGAAGCCGCCAACAAAAATCTCCACAGCTACAAGGCGAAAGCTAACACAGAAATTCCTAGTTCAGAGCAAACAAGACCATTAACTACAGTTCAAAAAATTGCCCTGATTCAAAAAGTATTAGATGAAGAAGTCCGACCCGTGTTAATCGCCGACGGGGGAGATGTAGAACTTTATGATGTTGAAGGCGATAAAATTAAAGTAATTCTTAAAGGTGCTTGCGGTTCATGTTCTAGCAGCACTGCAACTTTAAAGATTGCGATTGAAGCGAGATTGCGCGATCGCATCAGTAAAGAAATTATTGTCGAAGCAGTTTAGAAAAAAACAGCTAATGGTAAGGGTTTACGCCGTAAACCCCTACAACTGACAAAGAAAAAAATCCTTACAACCTCATAAATACTATGAACACCACTCGATTTTCTGTAGAGCGATCGCCTCCATAGATAGCGACGTTCTACAAACGCTCACCGCCGTAGAACTTTGGCCGTGAGAACCAACAGACAAAACCACCAATCAACTAATTCTAGGAAACACGAACAATGACTGAAGAAAAAATTAGACAGATAGCTTTCTACGGCAAGGGCGGTATCGGTAAATCTACCACTTCTCAAAATACTTTAGCCGCTATGGCTGAAATGGGTCAACGCATCATGATCGTAGGTTGCGATCCTAAAGCTGACTCTACCCGTTTTAACAATATGGACATTATTTACACCCACTTTCAGCCAATTTTTTAGGTGTGGGGATTGACGTTTATCTGTAAGTAATTGGACAAAAATATTTACAGTCATTGCGAGCGAAGAGAAGCAATCACAACCCTTGCGATTGCTTCATTTCACTTCGTTCCATATGGCTAGTGCCACGCAACGCTTACGCAATGACATTGTGTAATTAATTCTGTTTCACTACTTACCTTGCTTCTTTGTAGCCCACATTCCGCACCCCAACTGTCACAGGAGTGGAATTACATAGGCAAGAAATAAAATTGAGAATAAAAAATAACATATTATCGAGAAAATACATTGGCAAAAAAGAAAAACACCAAAAATGGCATC
>NZ_JADEWA010000182.1:0-9892 GCF_015207865.1 Dolichospermum sp. LEGE 00246 | reverse complement strand
GTGCGGGAGGGAAGAACAGAAGTTTTTTCCGATCATTACCCGTCAAAATAAATTTGACGAACTACTAGTGCCAGTTTAGTGCCAGTTTAGTGCCAGTTTAGTGCCAGTTTAGTGCCATAATGGTAAAAATAGTGGCACTCAGGGCGACGCTGATGGGAATGGTAATTAACCAAGCGGCGGCGATATTCTGGATAGTGGCAAATTTTATTGATTTAATATTTTGTACCAGTCCAATCCCCACAACTCCACCGACAAGGGTATGGGAGGTGGAAACGGGTAAACCTAAGCGGGAGGCTAATAAGATAGTGATGGCTGTGGCTAGTTCGGCGCAAAATCCGCTACTAGGTTCTAAGGAAATAATATTTTCGCCAATGGTGGCAATAACTTTTTTACCCCAAACTGCTAATCCTGCCACAATGCCGATCGCACCGAGAACCAGAATCCACAAGGGGATGGTGAGTTCATCACTGGGAACTTTACCTTGTTGGTTGATGTAGGCAATTACTGCTAGAGGAGCGATCGCATTACCAACATCATTAGAACCGTGAGCAAAAGCCACAAAGCAAGCGCTCAAAACTTGAAATCTGGCAAATAAACCTTGAATTTTGTTTTCAATTTGACTATTTACCAATTGTCGCCAACTGATCAAGGTCAAGCTAATTACGGCGATTCCACCAATGAATAGGGTAATGTCGTGAGCGGGAACATTAAATTTTCCCTCTGTGAGTAAGAACTGGCTCAAGGGTTGAGTGATTGTCGGGAGAACGATAATACCAAATACACTCAATAGCAATGCACTTAACCAGGGAATCCATTCTTGTAGCTGGGAGAGAGGTTGGGGTTGATTAAAAATCCATTGTTGAATCAAACTATACAAACTAGCGGCGATCGCTCCACTAATTATTGGTGTTAAAATCCAGCCTATAGTAATTAAACCAATGGATGACCAATCCATTGCTTCTACTCCCAATGCTACCCAACTAAAGCCAGCGATCGCTCCCACAATGGCATGAGACGAAGACACCGGTAAACCCCTAGCTGTGGCAATCTGTAGCCAGATCCCAGCCGTGAGCAGTACCGAAATCATCCCCATCACTAAAGTTTGTGGTATCGTCGCAAATAAAACCGGATTCGCAATTTTCGTGCCGAGGGTAGACGTTACCTCTTGTCCAAACAAGACAGCACCAAGAAACTCTAACACGCCAGCAATCATGATCGCCTGTTTGAGAGTAATAGCCCCAGAACCCACAGAAGTTCCCATCGCATTAGCAACATCATTTGCACCCAAATTCCAGGCGACATAGAAGACTAAAAGAGCGACTATCGCAGTTTGCAGTTCCATAAAATAAACCATTCACACCTGTTAACAGGTAAAAATTGTTATGAATGATTTACATTTTCCATTTTTTTGGCTATAAAAATCTGGACGAGCCATGAAACTCGACACAATCAACAAAACCTAATTTTATCTTTTATCTATGTTTGATATTTTCACAAAATCAAGCTACCAAGCCCTGCAATCAGGGAAGAATTACTTTGCTTTTGCTCACAAAATCGTAATTTCACAGATCAAAAACCTAATTTATCCATCACTTCAGCCAAATATCAGTCCTTTATCCCGGAAATTGCTCACACAACTCCAAGACAATATGAACCAGTTATTGGCAACAGACTGGGAAGATAGTCAAGCCGGTGTGTATCCACAAAATTTATTATTTGATAATTCTTGGGAAGATTTCTTCCGTTACTATCCATTAATATGCTTAGATTTACCAAATATCTGGGAACGAATTAAAAATCGGAGATATCAAGAATTTTCCCAGGAAATATCCACAGATAACTATCCCAGCTACTATGTACAGAACTTCCATTACCAAACAGATGGCTATTTGAGTGAACTGTCCGCCAATTTATATGACTTACAGGTGGAAATTCTGTTTGGTGGCTCAACTGATGCTATGAGAAGACGCATCCTCTGTCCTCTCAAATCCCAACTAACAGCATTTGACCATATTCCCCAAGAACAACTCCGAGTCATAGATATTGCTTGTGGTACTGGACGAACACTGAAGTTAATCAGAGCAGCTTTAGCCAACATATCTTTATTTGGTATAGATTTATCCCCAGCCTATTTGCGGAAAGCCAACGAACTATTATCCCAAATTCCTGGAGAATTACCGCAACTCGTACAAGGGAATGTCGAAGAGTTGCCCTATCGAGATAATTACTTTCATGGTACAACTTGTATTTTTCTGTTTCATGAGTTACCAGCGGCAGTTCGTCAAACTGTAATTGAAGAATGTTTTCGGGTCACAAAACCAGGAGGCATTTTTATTATCTGTGATTCTATTCAGGTAAATGATGTACCGGAGATGGAAGTAGTTGTCAAGAACTTCTCAGAGACTTTTCATGAACCTTATTACAAGCATTACATTACAGATAACCTGGTAGAGCGTTTAGAAAAGGCGGGATTTGAGCAAATAGAAACCCAAGTTCACTTCGTAAGTAAATATTGGATTGCTCACAAGCCAAGTTACTAGAAATTTAGCATTCACAATGAGGGTTGATAACTAAGAAAAGTTTTCTGTTCCCTCACTTCCGGTAATTATTCCCACCTACTAACGCCCAATGTGTACTGAACGCGATTACCATAGGTGAGATTGGTGCGTGTATTAGTGATTTGGTCACCAATACACGCCAAGGGTTGAGCAATTACCGGATGTTTTGATGAAATATTGAACAATTTTCGAGAGATGAAGTGCTGTAACTGTCTATGTTTTTAGCAGAGAAATGGCAATATTGATAGCTGGCGTGATGACGCGAGAGCCATGCAACTGATTAAAGATATAGTGCTTGTAACTATCTATATCTGGTGTCAGTCAAAGAGAAATTTACAAACGATAAAATCAAACAAGTGTAGTGCTGTAACTGTCTATATCGTTTCAATTCAAGAAGTCGTATGTAGGATTTAAAAGATCCAATAATCCGGTAACATCATTTCTGGATTGGCAGGTATTGCGCTCCAAGGATTAAATAACAGAACTGAAATTGCCAACTTATCCATCTAATCCTCTACGACCACTACCTCGATGAGGATTGGGCTTTTCGGGTTGATTGGGGCTAGGTTTGGAGTTATCAGCCAGGTTGAAACTCTGGTTTAACACCAAAGGTGAAAGCTGGTAATCGGACTTAGCCATTGACAGAGCGGAAAAACGAGTCTGTACTGCTTCGCAGTTAAAAGCTAAGGAGCCAAATACCAGACTCGATACTAAAAGTGAAATGGCAGCACGCATAGTAGATGTCTATTTTAGAACTCTCTACTTCACTAATACTTAACTATTATATGTCTATCCGGAAAATTTGCAAAAAAGTATTGTATTTTACTGAATAAATGTTCATTTTATACTTCTTCAATATATTCAACAAGTAACCAATTCCCAGATAAATTTGGCCGCCCCCAAATCTTGAGTATTTTTTCTGGGGGTAAAGCTTGTAGTTGCTGATCTATATCAGGTATCAACGCAACAAGCTGCCAATTTGTTGTAGTAAAATTGGTTTCATTTGTAATATTAAATTGGTAATTTTGCTCACCTAGTCGTTGGAATTTGCCTGTAAAGCAGTTGAGGTTTAATTTATTGTCTGGTCTCACCACAATACAAGGGCAGTTACCATCAGCAGGATAAGCTTCTGGATGGTCTAAATAATAAGTTTGCCAGTACAACCAATCGGGATGATTAGTTAATAAGTTAAACAAGGGAACAATTACGCTAGGTGCATGGTCGTCTGTCAATAATGCAGCCTGCAAACTCTTCACTGGTAAATCCCTGGGCTGACATTCTAGCACAATACAAAGAGAAGCTGCCATACCTGCCGCTTGTCCAATTCCCATGACTACTGGTTGAAGTCTAGTAGCGCCGTTAGCGATGTGAGAAACGGAAATGTTTTTTTCACAAACTAGCAAACCATCTGTGGTGGCAGGAACAAGAGCGCGATAGGGGATAGTGAAGGGTGTTCCTGTCCATCTTCCACCCCAACGGATGGATTTAGGTTGCAGTGAGAACTCTACGCCGGGATAATGGTGATCGTTGGCATAGTTACCGACGGCAATGGCATCATGAAATGGTAATGCGGTTTTACCGTTGGCTAAAGGCAGGATATCCCGTTCACAAACAGTTGTCAAGCCGACTAGACGGCGACTTTCCCGATAATAGGGATGGAGGGCAAAGGCGGAGTTAGGATGGGGAAACAGGTTTTCTGCTAATCCGTAACGCCTACCAAACTGACTTTGAATGTGATGGGCGAAATTCTGACTATGCCAATAAGATTCTTGCATAAATTCGCGCTTTTTCTCCCCTACATCTAGCAACCGATTGGCATTTTCGCAGTAATCGTTGCCCGCAATAGGCCAGTTAATCATAAATTGATTCGCCGGTAAGCGTCCATAGTTCAAAAATTTTTCTGAGCCATAGTTATCCCAAGCTCCTGTAAACTGGGATGGATTATAGTTGGGGGCGGGGAGAATTTCTGGGGCGGTATTTTCTCCAAAGTCTTGCATGACTACTACCCAGGTTGGTGCTTGGACTGGATAGGTTTGGGTCAGGGAGTTAAAATTTGTTGGTGCGCTGGGTTCTTGCCATTCTGATTGTAATTCCCAACCCCAACGATGGGGGATTTCTCCTAAAGCTAATAGGTCTCCTAATTCTGTGCCGTCAAGAATGATTTTGGCGTTGATGGTAAAGTTTGCAAAGCGTATACCTGTGATCCTCTCTTGGGTTCGCAATACTTCTAAGGGAACTTGTCCAGAAATCCATTGCAGGTTAGGTAATTCTCGTACCCAGTCGGCAAATATTTCTGCACCTATTCGCGGGTCATAAGTAAAAAAACTGACCCAACTATTATCTAATCCGCCTGGTTGTCTGCGTTGTAATTCTTGGAGGAAAGCCCCCCATAAACCTGTTTGCCAGGCTTGCAATTCGTTGCCGTCTGGTGCAGATACACCGGCTGAGGTCAGCATTCCTCCTAACCAGGGAAACTCACTCACGAGGATTGTGTTTACACCTCGTCGCGCTGCTTGGATAGCCGCAGCAGTTCCGCCGGTGCCTCCGCCAACAACTAGGACATCGGTTGTATAGATTTGATTCATCGTATTTTATAGGATTAAGTATGGTTTTATAGTTTATTAAAGGGCGATCGCTACCTGATTATACTCAAAACGGCTAGAAGCTGGACTTTTTTATCATACAAAGAACAAGTTGAAAGCCTCTCCAGTATTAAATATTATTCCTTTTCCCTCTCCTCTTAGGAGAGGGTTAATAGAGGGGTTTCATATTTGGTTAAACTATGAACCGTTTTCAGTATAAGTGACATAATCAATGGGATCTTCTAAACCTAATTCGGCAAAGGCTGCTAACCGCAATTGACAGGAATCACAGACACCGCAGGCTGAATCACCACCGGCATAGCAGGACCATGTGAGATGCCAAGGTACTCCTAATTGATTGCCTAGTTGGATGATTTCTGTCTTTTTCAAATCAATTAATGGGGCGATAATTTTAATAGCTTCTCCCTCGCGTCCTTGTTTTGTCCCCAACTGGAAAACTTGCTGCATAGCTTCGATATAGTCAGGACGACAGTCTGGGTAGCCGGAATAATCTAGGGCATTAACGCCAATATATACTCTTTGGGCGGCGATCGCTTCGGCATAGCCCAAAGCAAAACTTAAAAAGATGGTATTACGGGCAGGAACATAGGTAACAGGAATATTATCTGCCATTTCGTCGAGCGATCGCCCTTCAGGTAAATCAATCTTGTTGTCTGTTAGTGCTGAACCACCCCATTGTCGTAAATCAAAATTTACCACCTGATGTTGAACTACTCCAGCCGCATTAGCAACCATAAAAGCAGAATGTAACTCTTCCCTATGACGCTGTTGATAATTAAAAGAAATAGCGTAACATTCACAGCCATCAGCCTTTGCTTGGTAAAGAACAGTAGAAGAATCTAAACCACCAGATAACAAAATTACAGCTTTCATATTCAGAAGAGGAAATGGGAGATCAAGAAATAGCAAGAGGAGAGGGAAATTTTCACAATTACCAATTCCTTCATAAATTGCATCCAAAAGATGGGAAAATTAACAAAATACAACCAACAAAAATTAAATATGGACAAAAAGACTCTCAGGAATCAAAACATTAATTGTATAAATCGCCTAAAACATTATACTCTGAGTATTAACTATGTAATGGCTTGTAATTTTACTTATAGAGAGGGTGATTAATTTACCGCTATCAAAACAAAGTATGTATTGAATTTAGTTAATTTCCTAAATACATACCTGATAACTTCTGTCAAAAGTTACAAAAATTACAGAGTTAAAGAAAAAACACATAATTTTTCTAATAGATGAATAAAAACAGGATGATTGACAACTGTTAACGGAAAAGATCACCAGATGGCGGGAACTGAACCCAAACTTTGAAATTCTTCATAAAGATAATCACTATGTTACCATCTGGATGGTTTAAGACAAATCAGACCTGGCGTTTAAGTATAAAAGCCAACGACCGTAGCGTCTCTAAATTTGGTGGTTGAGGAGAGAACAATAGTGCAAGATAGCATATCAGTGTCAGAGCCAAATCTTTATTCACAGCGCAGCCAGCCGCACCCTATTCGCATAGGCGTGATTGGGGTTGGTAACATGGGACAACATCATACCCGCGTACTGAGTTCCATGAAAGACGTGGAATTAGTCGGCGTTTCCGATATTAATGTCGAACGTGGTCTAGAAACTGCCAGCAAACACAAAGTCCGGTTTTTTGAAGATTACTGCGACTTACTACCCCATGTAGATGCCATCTGTGTTGCTGTGCCTACAAGGTTACACTATGCAGTGGGTATAAACTGTTTGTTAGCAGGAATCCATGTTTTAATTGAAAAACCGATAGCAGCCAGTATTTCCGAGGCAGAATCCCTAGTTAATGCTGCTGCTGAATCCCAGTGTATTTTGCAAGTTGGTCACATAGAACGATTCAATCCCGCCTTTAGGGAACTTAGTCAAGTCCTCAAAACCGAGGAAGTTTTGGCTTTGGAATCTCACCGTATGAGTCCTTATTCGGCGCGGGCGAATGATGTTTCCGTAGTGCTGGATTTAATGATCCATGACATTGATTTACTGCTAGAATTAGCCGCCTCACCAGTGGTGAAACTGACTGCTAGTGGGACTCGTTCTTTAGACTCAGGTTATTTAGATTATGTAACGGCTACCTTGGGTTTTGCTAATGGGATTGTTGCCACTCTCACAGCCAGCAAAGTTACCCACCGGAAAATTCGCCGTTTAGTTGCCCATTGTAAAAATTCATTTACAGAAGCAGATTTTCTCAATAATGAGATTTTGGTACATCGGCAAACCCCTGTTAATCCGCTGATTGACCATCAAAAAGTCTTATATAGACAAGATGGTTTAATTGAAAAGGTTTATACCACCAATGTTCAGCCTCTTAGTGCAGAGTTAGAGTATTTTGTCAACTGTGTTCGCGGTGGCAATCAGCCTTCTGTCGGTGGTGAACAAGCTCTCAAAGCTTTACGCTTGGCTAGTCTAATTGAGCAAATGGCTTTAGAAGAGAGAGTTTGGAACCCATTAGAGTGGTCTTCGGAATCCAGAGTCCAATCTTTGACATCAACCATTTAGCAAAATTTAGCTAAAACTGGTAATGGGAGAAATTTAATGATTTTTCTCCCGCCAATATGACGGGTTAGGAGTAGGGGCAACCCCCTGTGGCTGCCCTGTAGTTATTCTGTGCTTGGATGTCAAGAGGGGGAAGAAAAAAGCAAAGCTTGACTTGACATTTCCCAAGACTGACATCAGAAATACTAAATCATAAAAAATTGACGATCGCCTGTTATGAATTTTGACGTATTTCTAGTTACACTTAACCCAACCTAAAATTTTTTGTAGCTCACCTTTTTGTAAGATGAGCATGATAACTTTTTACAGAGGAGATTTCATGACAGACCAACCGCCCGTAGCTAATCCCATGAACGCTGCTGCTATTCCTATGAACCGGAATCCAGCAGCACCATCAGCAGCCACACCCATAAATTCTGGAAATTCCGTCAAGCCAACCAATATTACGGGTAAAACTATTCTGAGTGTGGATTTAGGTAGAACCTCCACAAAGACTTGTGTGAGCCGTGAACCCGCTAATGTGGCTTTCATTCCTGCTAATGTGAAGCAAACATCAATTGAGCAGATCCGTGGTGGTGTGTTTGAAGCTAAGGCTACTGACCCACTAATGGATTTGTGGTTGGAGTATCAAGGTAGTGGCTATGCTGTAGGGCAATTAGCAGCCGATTTTGGGGCTAATCTTGGCGTTGGCCAATCTAAGGTAGAAGATGCTCTGGTCAAAGTTTTATCATCTGCTGGTTACTTTAAGCTCAGAGATGAAATTTATGTTGTCCTGGGACTGCCTTTTTTATCTTTGGAACAATTTGAAAGAGAAAAGGCACAGTTAACTAGCTTGGTAACTGGACCTCATGTAGTAAATTTTCGAGGTGAATCCATAACTTTGCATATTGCCAAAGTCTGGGTAATGCCAGAAGGATATGGTAGTTTGCTGTGGTCAGAAACTCAACCGAATAAAGCAACAGCAGTTCCCGATTTTACAAAAATATCTGTGGGGATTGTGGATATTGGTCATCAAACCATTGATATGATCATGGTGGATAATTTCCGCTTTGCTAGGGCTGCTTCTAAGAGTGAAGACTTTGGGATGAGTAAGTTTTATGAACTGGTAGCTAAGGAAATAGATGGTGCTGTTGATAGTCAATCATTGGCACTGATTTCTGCGGTTAATAAGCCTAAAGGCGATCGCTTTTACCGTCCCAAAGGTGCTAGTAAGCCTACTAATTTAGATGATTTTCTGCCTAACTTAACAGAGCAGTTTTCACGGGAAATTTGCTCTCGTGTGTTAGCTTGGTTGCCAGAGCGAGTAACTGATGTGATTATTACAGGTGGTGGTGGAGAGTTTTTCTGGGAAGATGTCCAACGTCTACTCAAGGAAGCTAAAATCAACGCTTACTTAGCTGCACCTTCTCGGCAAGCTAATGCTTTGGGGCAGTATATTTATGGAGAAGCGCAATTATCTGCTGCTGTTCGCGCTAGGTCATAAAACTGATGTTCCAATGGTCAAAAAAGGTAGTTAAATCCGTTACGTTCAATCCAGAAATTGCTGATGAGAGTTTGTTAGCGCAGGTGGAAAACTCCTTAGAGACACAGCCAGATAAAACTTTCAGTGATCTGTGTAAGGAGGCTCTCTGGAAATTTTTGTGTGTCCCAGAAACTGTACAACCAGTTGCTAAGACAGCAAATATAACTACGGTTGAACAAAAAATCGGTGAGATGCAAAATCAAATAGCTGGTTTTGAGGAACGTTTTTTGGCGAGGGAGTCTCATCGTTTGGAGGCGATAGAAAGTCAAATGTTGCAACTTACTCAACAAGTGGCAAATTTGGCAATTATCCTGAATCAACAACCACTTACTTATATTCCTCCTGATAGCGTTAGCGTGGCGCAAGCCATACCTGAATATGAACCTCAAGAAGTAGACCCCGTAATTAATCGGATTGGTCAGTTCCTTGATGATTTCTAAGCAATAACTGGGTTTTTCCTGGTTTTGACTTTGAAAAAAACTCTTAATCAAACTACCCCAAGTCCTACCAATAAGCCATTGCGGTGTTATTGGTGGGATATTTTGTTTCAGGAGTCAGGATTCAGAAAGAAGAAGTGAAATCCTATAGAAAAATTAGGCATTGCTGATTAAGGGTATGAATTCTAGTAGTCTGTCAACCCGAAAATGACGGATGTAGGGGATGTGGGGGGGTAGGGGATGTGG
>NZ_JADEWA010000181.1:0-10034 GCF_015207865.1 Dolichospermum sp. LEGE 00246 | reverse complement strand
TCACTAAGCTGTTGTGCATTTAGTTTGTATAATTCTAGCGGGCAAGATGCCCGCACTACAAAGTTTAAGTAAATTATGGTTATCAAATTTAGCTGCGTAACAGCTTACCAGTCGGATTCCTGTATTTAATATTTTCAGTAAAATTACTAATAGCTGAATTACTATATTGACAAAAACAAATATAAACAATCTTTTTAGGCTATTCTAAACTAAGTATATTAATTTCTAAGAATACCAATTTTTTGGGCGAGTTTGTTAGAATCGTACATTAGCCCCTGTTATAGTGTTTTGGCGTTAGTTGCCAACAAAGCTATATTGGAATCGTCAGTAACCCAGCCCTAAAGGGATTGGGCTTGCAAGAGTAATCAAGCAAGCCGTACTGACCAGACCACCCTAAGCGTTGTCGAAGGGTAGCCGTTATTTGAGTCACGACACCCACCGAATGCGTTGCCAGTTCCCTGCTCTGTCGCTTGTGATTAAACAGTTCTAAGGTAACTGGAACAGTGTTGCAAGCTCAAGCAAGCTCTTATAACAGGTCGTTCGCGCAGCGTGCCGTAGGCATCAGCTAACATTACCCCAGAAATGGGAGTTGGTTTCCAGATTCCAATCAAAAATCTGGTTTCAATTTTAATATCCACAGCGGTTAAAACCGCTCGTGTCGTTTCCCTCTCAGGTCTAAAGACGCGCTCGTTTCCCACTTACCGGGTGTTCTTATGAAAATAGATCAATGTTCTTGCTACTAGTAATGGATAAGGGCAATAGGTAATAGATAATATAAGTAGGTGAACACAATAAAACCAAACTGTGTAAAGAAACGTAAGTAATTGGACAAAAATATTTACAGTCATTGCGAGGGAAGGGAAGCAATCACAACCCTTGGAATTGCTTGATTTCACTTCGTTCCATATGGCTAATGCCACGCAACGCTTACGCAATGACATTGTGTAATTAATTCTATCTCACTCAAATCTCTGAAAACTTCTTTACTCTTGCCTATTGCCTATTGTCTATTGCTGTATGTGTTTAATGACCAGTGACCACTGACTAACGACTAATGACTAATGAGTATTTATACTTCTGTACTGAGTGATTTACTAGACTCACTCCCCCATCTACGACCTCAGTTATATTTTAAGGCTTCACTAACTGCGCTCTCCCATGCTATGGAGGATCAGGTTTTAGCCGCTAATTTGGATCGTCCTCTGATTATTGCTAGTTTTCAGAAAGAGCGATTTTACCGTCAAGAAGCCCATCGTTATCAAAAACTGGCAGAAAAAAGTAATCAAATATATGTATTATCTGCACCAGAAACGGAGTTTGCTAATAGCTCAGAATATTATGAAAAGATCGCTTTTGAGCATGATGATGCTTTAGCTCAAGAATGGCATTTGCTAGTAGTTGCTGATAATTATGCTACTTGTTTAATCTGTAGAGAAAGCTTGGGTTCTCTGGCTAAAAATCAACATACCTCAGAGATGCTCCCTAACTTGGATATGGATACAGCGCAAAGATTTGAGGGGATTTGGACATCGGAAAAAGGAGTGTGTTTAAAAGCTGCCCAATTGTTATTAGATAGAATTCAGGCGTATCGTCCAGATTTAGCGGAAAAAGTGGATGAAGTGTCCAGTCGGTTGGGAATTGGGAAATTAACAGGTAGGTCAGTGATCAATTCTTATCATGAGTATGCTTGTGATCTTGATACTGACCCGTTTGTGCAGAGGTTGGTGACATATCTGCAAGCTAGTCAGTATAAGCTGCATAAAGCTTACCGTTCGATTGCGGCTCAAGCTCAGAAAGAACGGCTGGTAAATTCGATTAGTACAGCAATTAGGCGATCGCTTGATCCACGGGAAATTCTCCAAGTGGCAGCGCAAGAGTTAGGACAACATTTAGGAGCCTGTCGTTGTCTAATTTATCGCGCCCAAGCTACAGATGCCAAAGCTACAATTGAACATGAATTTTTGAACTCTAATATCTCATCGGTACTGGGTCAAAGTTGGGAGTTAGAACATAATCCCCTATTTCAGCAGGTGCTACAACAGCTTGAGGGGGTATGTGTGGCTGATACCCTGGGGGACTTTCAAGTCAAGAAATCACCAGCCTTATCGTCCATTGTCAGGCAGTTTGGCGTGCGTTCTTGGTTGATCGAACCGGTATTATATCAAGGGCGACTATTGGGAATTGTGGAGTTACATGATTGCCATTTTCCTCCCCATGAATGGCAACCAGGGGAGTTAGACTTAGTGAAAGCGATCGCCACCCAAATTGGTACAGCCCTGATTCAAGCCGAATCTTTTGCCAATTTAGAAGAACTCAACCAACAACTAGAAGCTTTAGACCGCACCCGGAGTAATTTAATTGCCATTACAGGACACGAACTCCGCACTCCATTATCCACCATTCAAGTTTGTTTAGAAAGCTTGGCTACTGAACCGGATATGCCTTGGGAATTGCAACAAATAATGTTGAGTACAGCCCTTACCGATTCCGAAAGAATGCGGAAACTGGTACAAGACTTTTTAACCCTTTCTAACTTAGAAAGCGGTCGGGTAGAATGGCATCCTGAATCATTAACCATTCAAGAATGTATAGATTTAGCCCTCAGTCGCTTACGGACACGCTCTAGCCAAGAAAAAATACCCAAAATCACAACTCAAATTTCCGACAACCTACCTTTGGTCAGGGCTGATGGTGATTGGTTAGTGGAGGTAATCGCCAAACTTGTAGACAATGCTTGTAAATTTACTCCCTCTTCTGGGCAAATTATTCTGAAAGCCATTAGCAATGATCAGGAGATGCTAGAAGTCACCGTAGCGGACACAGGGCGAGGAATTGAACCCAACCGCCTAGAAATCGTTTTTGACCGCTTTTATCAAGAGGAAGGGGCATTGCGCCGAACTACCGGGGGAACTGGCTTAGGTTTAGCCATTTGTCGGCAAATTGTCAATGGCTGGCATGGAAAAATTTGGGCAGATTCCACAGGTAAAGACCAAGGCAGTCAGTTCCATTTTACTATTCCCATTGTGTATGGTAGTCAGGAAATTGACACTCTCCGGTCTAAAGACGCGGAGATTCTATAGAGAGTTTCAGTCTATATCCCTCAGTTATCCCAGTTTCAGGCACTGCCTTAAATATTTGGGTTCTTGCCCTGATTTCGTTGGCCCTGGCGGGCGAAATCATATCTGACAAGCGTAACTTTCCGAGAGTCCCTCGGTAGCTTTTTATGTCTTTAGTGACAATATAGTTGTATCACGAATATGGATTAAAATTTGAAATTATTTCAAATTTTCAAATTAACGTCAAGGCAGGATTTATCGTGCCTCTAGCCTTCATCCCTTGTCTAAAGTCCAAATGTGGCTTCCTGAGTCAGCCACATTTTCAAGGGTTTTCGGCGTTCTTCCTTATAATTGACGACTGACAACCAACCAATCACTAAGGGATCACCAAAAAATAAATTACCCGATTTTGTGGGATGGGCATCCTGCCTGTCCTTGGTAATTAGCGGGCAATTCGTCCCGCACCACAAGAAACTTTTGGGGATTTTTTTAATTGGAAGTCCCTAAAAACTGTTACAGTCTATAACGCGATCGCAACATAAGTCGAGTTCCAATGTTAGTATGCCGTAAAAACCTACAAGACACAGTTTATGGCAACTTTGACTGGAAAAACCCCAATCTTTGGTGGCAGCACTGGCGGGCTACTCACAAAAGCTGATGTAGAAGAAAAGTACGCTATCACCTGGACTAGTCCCAAAGAGCAAGTGTTTGAAATGCCCACTGGTGGCGCTGCTAAAATGGTAAAAGGCGAAAACCTACTTTACATTGCTCGCAAAGAGTACGGTATTGCTTTAGGCGCACAACTTCGCAAATTTAAAATTACCGACTACAAAGTTTACCGCATTCTCCCCGGCGGCGAAACTACCATGATTCACCCTGCTGATGGCGTGTTCCCTGAAAAGGTAAATGCTGGACGTTCTATGGTGCGTCACGTACCCCGCAGAATCGGTCAAAACCCCAACCCTGCACAAATCAAATTCAGCGGTAAAGCTACTCACGATGCTTAATCCTTAGGCAATGGGTGATAGGTAATGGGTAATGGGGAAGAAGAATAAACTTTGCCCCCTTGCCCATGACAAAAAACTCACTTTTAATTTTTAACTGTTAATTTTTATTATGATTTTTCCCGATTTCGACCAGTTTCAGAAACTTGCTGTCCAAGGTAATTTTGTGCCAGTGTATCAGGAATGGGTAGCCGACTTAGATACACCTGTATCCGCTTGGTATAAAGTTTGTGCAGATCAACCTTATAGCTTTTTGCTGGAATCGGTGGAAGGTGGCGAAACCGTAGGCCGTTATAGTTTATTAGGTTGTGATCCTTTGTGGATTTTGGAAGCAAGGGGTGATAAAACCACCCAAACCCATCGAAATGGTGATCAACAGGTTTTTACAGGTGATCCGTTTACAGTTTTATCTGAGTGTTTAGCACCATATCACCCAGTAAAATTACCAGAATTACCTTCAGGAATTGGTGGTTTATTTGGGTTTTGGGGTTATGAATTAATAAATTGGATTGAGCCGCGTGTACCAATTCATCCTCAAGATGAACGCAATATCCCTGATGGATTATGGATGCAGGTAGACCAGTTATTGATTTTTGACCAGGTAAAACGGAAAATTTGGGCGATCGCCTACGCAGATTTACGTGATCCAGCCGGGTTAGAGGTAGCATATCAAAAGGCGAGCGATCGCATTCAGGAAATGGTCAGGAAGCTATCTTTGCCCCTATCACCAGAAAACACCAAATTAGCTTGGACAGCCCCTGGAAACAAGCCTAAAGCGGGCATAGAGGACTATACCAGCAACTTTACCTGTCCCGAATTTTGCGCCAGTGTGGAAAAAGCCAAAGCACATATCAAAGCTGGTGATATTTTCCAAGTCGTCATCTCACAACGCTTATCCACAGAATATACAGGTAATCCCTTCGCCCTTTACCGTTCTTTGCGGCAAATCAATCCTTCGCCATACATGGCTTATTTTAACTTCCAAGACTGGCAAATTATTGGTTCTAGCCCCGAAGTCATGGTCAAAGCCGAATGCAATGATGAAGGGGAAATCATCGCCACAGTCCGTCCCATTGCGGGAACTCGACCAAGAGGGAAAACTACAAAGGAAGATGCAGCTTTAGCCGCTGATTTACTTCAAGACCCCAAAGAAATCGCCGAACACGTCATGTTAGTTGATTTAGGACGCAATGATTTAGGGCGGGTGTGCAGCAGTGGTAGTGTGAAGGTTGATGAATTAATGATCGTTGAACGCTACTCTCATGTTATGCACATTGTCAGTAATGTGGTGGGTAAGTTAGCGCCAGGTAAAACTGCATGGGATTTACTCAAAGCGTGCTTTCCGGCGGGGACTGTCAGCGGTGCGCCTAAAATCAGGGCGATGGAAATTATTAATGAGTTAGAACCCAGCCGTCGAGGTGTCTATTCTGGTGTGTATGGATATTACGATTTTGAAGGACAATTGAATAGTGCGATCGCTATCAGAACTATGGTATTACATAATCAGACGGTGACTGTCCAAGCTGGTGCAGGTTTGGTAGCTGATTCTGACCCAGAAAAGGAATATGAAGAAACTCTGAATAAAGCTAGAGGGTTATTAGAAGCAATTCGTTGTTTACGATAAACTCTACTTTTTAGAAAGAAGGGAAATTAAAATCAATACTGGAGTTAAACTATGATACCAGCTATTAGTAGACCTTCAACACTACTTGGTCGAATTCAAGTTGAAAAAGTAGATAAATTCAATTTATTTAAATTTACTGATGAATTCCAGAAGCGAATGGAAGAACTGTTCATAGTTTAACCAAATATGAAACCCCTCTGGTAAACCTCTCCCCACACCTCTCCTTTTCCCTCCCTTGTAGGGGAGGGAAAAGGAGCAGCTTTTATAATTGGAGAGGCTTTGAACTTGTTATTTGGATGATAAAAAAGTCCAGCTTCTAGCCGTTTTGAGTACAAGTAATTGGACAAAAATATTTACAGTCATTGCGAGGGAAGGGAAGCAATCACAACCATTGAAATTGCTTCATTTCACTTCGTTCCATATGGCTAACGCCACGCAACGCTTAGAGGATGTTTTAAAAGTATTAGATGAAACCGATAATCTCCAAAAACCTAACCCCCCTGCCCCCTTCCCTACGAGGGAAGGGGGTTTTCAAAGCCTCTCCCCGCTTCGGGGAGAGGTTTGGAGAGGGGTTTGTTTATACATTAAAAACTTCTCAAACACCCTCTTACGCAATAACATTGTGTAATTAATTCTGTCTCACTACTTATTGCTATTGAAGCAATTCGTTGTTTAAGGTGATTACAGATGAAGTCTTGCGGACAATTCAAATGTCTGATCAAGAATTAAGGGATTACCAAAAAATAAATTACCCAATTTTGTGGGATGGGCATCCTGCCTGTCCCTGGTAATTAGCGGGCAAGATGCCCGCACCACAAGAAACTTTTGGGGATTTTTTTAATTGGAAGTCCCTTAGTTCTGGAGTTTAGACTAAAAACAGAGATAGTAGTTAAAACTACTGAGAAAAAGTGAGTTAAAAATACTACAGATTATAGAGAATAAAGAATTGGCGAAAAAAAGCGGTCAGTGATGTAAAATTGACCGGGAGATCATACAGCTTGGGCGAGAATAGATGCACCGACGTTAAAGGACAAAACCTATGAGCATCAAGAACAACCAATGTCAGGAACAAAACCCGTAACCTTGGGACAAGGCTACAGCACAATTGCAGTCATCCCAGAGACATCTGGAAGTTGGGCTTTACCGCTATTACATCAACGCATTACCAGTTTTGAGAATCCAATTCAAAAAGCCGCTGCACAGCTAAAGCTGGTGTGCGAAAATCTACCTACACGTCCGATTAGCTTGTGGGATTTGTGAATATGGCTGTGCTAGTTTTATCAATCAAACGAGTGATATCCCCGCAGATAAATTAATGCGGTTACGTCCCAATCGAGTGGTATATGATGCACCACCACCTTATAGCGGCAAAGGTCGTCCCCGTTCTCATGGTGCAAAATTTAAGTTGAATGACTCAAGTACATGGTGGACACCAGATGAAACTGTCGAGGTTAACGACCCACAAATGGAACGATTGTCTATCCGTTTGTGGTGCATTATTGATATCGAAGACTACCACTAACACCACGCAGCAGGGGAAACAGAAATATGAACCAAAAACTAGCACCAGCAAGAGTACCAACCCCAGGCAGAATTTTAAGTCGAGAACTAGAAGCGCGGGGGTGGACACAGAAAGACCTAGCGGAAATCATGGGTCGGCCTGTGCAAACCATCAACGAAATTATTCGCGGTAATAAGCAAATTACTCCAGAAACAGCCCTGGAACTTTCCCAAGCCTTTGGGACATCACCAGAATTTTGGACAAACTTAGAAGCCAAATATCGCTTGCATTTAGCAAGTAAACAAAAAACCGAGCCAGATATAGCCCGTAAAAGCCGTTTATATACCCTTGCTCCCATCCCAGAACTGATTAAAAATAATTGGATTCCTAAAACCAATTCCTTAGATGAATTAGAGCAGCAAGTTTGTAATTTTTTAGGCATATTTTCTTTAAATGAAACCCCCAAATTAGATGTTAACTTTCGTTGCTCACAGCATTTAGAACCAGAAGAAACATCCCAAATAGTTTGGGTAAAACGAGTAGAAAACCTAGCCAAACAGCAAACCATCCCCGCTTTTAACCGTTCTCACCTAGAAGCAGCAATACCCACAATTCTCACCCATGCTGCACAACTAGAAAACATTGTACATATTCCTAAATTACTCACAGATTTAGGCGTACATTTTGTCATTGTCCCCCATCTCAGTAAAACCTATTTAGATGGTGCAGCCTTTTATTTAAACAATAATCCCGTTGTCGCCTTAGAGGGTGTTTGAAAAGTTTTTAATGTATAAACAGACCCCTCTCCAAACCTCTCCCCGACGCGGGGAGAGGCTTTGAAAACCCCCTTCCCTCGTAGGGAAGGGGGCAGGGGGGTTAGGTTTTTGGAGATTATCGGTTTCATCTAATACTTTTAAAACATCCTCTTAACATTGAGATATGACAGAATTGACTCATTTTGGTTCACACTCCTGCATGAATTAGCGCATATTGTTCTCGGACATCAAGGAGCTTATTTAGATAATTTAGAAGCATTAGCAGAAAATGGAGAAGAACAAGCAGCTAATCAACAAGCAGCCCATTGGTTAATAGAAACTCAAGCCTTAAACAACTTTGTTAGCAAAACTGGAAAATTCTTTTCACGCCGTGCAGTTGAAGAATTTGCCCAAACACAACACCGACATCCAGGTATTATTTTAGGGCGGTTACATCATGAAGAAATAGTTCCGCAAAAAAATCTCAGAGCATTACTTGTAAAAGTAAGTCCCTTGTTAGAACAATGGATTGATAAATAATTGAGAGATATTTGATGTTTTGATTTTTCGGTAGGCCTTATGTGAGTTAGATGCTGAAACACCGTAGTCTCGTTCACAGAGGTAGAAATTACGATTAACGTAAAAGCCACAACCTTTGATGTTGTTTGCAAATTTTTAATTCACATAAGGCATTGGGTATAAAATATAAAAGGGTCTTGAGGAGCGTTTTTGAAGTGTTGACCCTTAGCTAAATTGTACCACAAATGTTTCTTGACAGGCAGAGTTTACATATTTACTGATTTTAGCTAATCCGACTTTTTTCTCTAACTACGTTGTAGATTGTTCCTCGACACCATGCTAATGGATATTTAATAGACGTTCCAGATTCTAATGTCTTAACGCCACGAAGAAAGGCATCATGAATTAAATCTATTGGCTCAACAACAGTTTGTAAGTGAAATTTCTGGATAAGCGAGGCACTCCAGGCAATTAGATACAACCCATGAGGATTACCTGGACTCAGTAATTCCCCAATAACTTTATAGAATTCCTCCACACAGGTAGCAGGTGTGGATAATTTGGAATGAGACTGTGCTTTTTTTCCGACCACTTAACCGTTTTGTAGAAGAACGCGATCGCATTGAGAATTAGGCGATCGCATTGAGAAATAGGCGATTCTTTTAAGAAATGGGCGATCGCTTTGAGAATTAGGCGATTTTTTAAGAAATGGGCGATCGCTTTGAGAATTAGGCGATTTTTTAAGAAATGGGCGATCGCTTTGAGAATTAGGCGATTCTTTTAAGAATTAGGCGATCGCTTTGAGAATTAGGCGATTCTTTTAAGAATTAGGCGATCGTTTTGAGAATTAGGCGATTTTTTAAGAAATGGGCGATCGCTTTGAGAATTAGGCGATTTTTTAAGAAATGGGCGATCGCATTGAGAATTAGGCGATTTTTTAAGAAATGGGCGATCGCTTTAAGAATTAGGCGATTTACTTGCAGTAGTGCTTCGCTATCATTTGGTGATTTTCTTGGGGGTAGAAGCAGCTTGATAATTTCTACCCATAACTATCCATATATTACTGTTTGTCCAAGTCTTCAAGAAGTTGATCAACAAAATCCCTCAACCGTTGCTGCCAATCAGGGACGGTTTTAATTTTTTCCCTGACTCCAGGTAAAACCTTAAATTGCAAGGGTGATTTATCGGAGGCTACTTGATTTTGTGGCTTAAATTTAATCCGAGGCATTGCCAAATCTTAATATATCTGATATACTAGATATCATAACACAACATTGAAGGTCGAATCAATGCTTTTATCATTCAAAACCGCATTAATTCCAAATAACGGACAGGTTACAGCTTTTCGTAAAGCATCTGGAGTAGCTAGACACGCCTATAACTGGGCAAATGCTCAAATCAAGGATATTTTAGCTGCTCAAAAAGAAGGCGAAAAACTTAAATTACCCTCAGCGATTGACTTGCATAAAAAGTTAGTCGCCGAGGTTAAATCTGAACACGCTTGGTATTACGAAGTTAACAAAAATGTCCCACAAAAGGCGTTAACTGACTTACGCCAAGCATGGGATAGGTGTT
>NZ_JADEWA010000180.1:0-10049 GCF_015207865.1 Dolichospermum sp. LEGE 00246 | reverse complement strand
TATAAGAGACAGGTAGGGGAGGTAGGGGAGGTAAGAACAGAAACAGAAGTTTTTTCCGATCATTACCCGTCAAAATAAATTTGACGAACTACTAGATTATCAGAAGTCAGAGCCTTCTGGATTGCATTCCCAGCTAGAAGCTGGGAACGAGGAAACGAGGAAAACGAGTTATGATATCTCTTAAGTAGTGAGACAGAATTAATTACACAATGTCATTGCGTTAGCGTAGCGTGGCGTTAACCATATGGAACGAGGTGAAATGAAGCAATCACAACCCTGGCGATTGCTTCCCTTCGCTCGCAATGACTGTAAATATTTTTGTCCAATTACTTACTGTCCTTAGTTATTAGGTTGATGTTATTAACAAATTATCAAAAAAAGTACATTTTTAAGGTGCGTCAGATGTCAAAAATCTATTTATGGCTGGCTGAGTTATCGAATCTGACGCACCCTACAATAGGTTGGTGATTTCAGCGTTTGGCTAGTTGTGGAGTTTTTCCTTTTAAGCCAATCATTAATTTCAGGGCGAATATTTTTACGATGGGAACTCGCTGCATAATCCATAAACCTAAACGGCGAACTATGACTATTGGTAAAAAGTTGTTAGAAAAAACTCTATCTAATAAATCGGTGAAACCTAAAATTGCGAGGTTTTCTTTTTTTCTCCAGCTTTCATATTTTTTGAGTATGGAAATATTACCAATATCTTGACGATTTTGATGGGCTGTTTGGATGATTTCGGCTAATGCGGCTGCGTCCCGAATCCCTAAGTTTAAACCTTGTCCACCAACAGGATGACAGTTATGGGCGGCATCACCTATTAATGCTAATCTGGGGAGAACATAGCGATCGCTCTGCATTAACTGTACCTGAAAAATAAATCTCTCTCCCAATAATTCCAATTTCCCCATTTGCTGACCATAGCGTTTAGTTAGTTCCGCTAAAAATTCCTCATCATTCAACGCACACAAAGCTTTTGCTTCTTCATGGGGTGCAGTCCAAACAATGCGACAACGGTTTCCCGGTAAGGGTAAAATGGCAAAGGGACCACTAGACCAAAATTTTTCATAAGCGGTGTTATTGTGAGATTTTTCTGGTTTCACAAAAGCCACAATACAGGATTGCCAATATTTCCACCCTTTGGTTTTAATGCCGGCGGCTTGACGAATGGGAGATTTTGAACCATCAGCAGCGACTAACAATTTGCTGCGAATTATCTGATTTTCGTCGCCAATTTTGATATTAATAGCAACTATATCTCTTTCGTTTTGTGTACTTACTACTTCCGCTGGACACAAGATGGTTACATTTGCACAACTTTGAACAAATTCCTGTAAAGGTGCTAACAGCGCATAGTGTTCTGCTACATAACCTAATTCTGGTGTCCCTAAATCATCGGTTTGGAAGTTCACCACATCAGGGTAATCAGCATCGGAGAGGCGCACTTGGTTATATTTAGCAATGTTGGGGAGAATTTTGTCCCATAAACCAATTCCTTGGAAAATTTGGGCGGATAGCAGATGTACAGCATAAGCCTGTCCTTTAGCGACTGCGGCTGATGCAACTCTAGCTTCAATGAGGAGAATCTTTAAACCAGAATCTTTTAAAGCTGCGGCTAGGGTTAAGCCGACAATGCCACCACCGACTATGACCAAATCATAATCATATCCCCAGTAGGTTTCTGTGGGGGCGTGGGGGGATGAAAGGGTAGGAGTAAGCGGGGAGATGGACATTGTGAAGATAAATTACATAGTTTTAATTATTATTGTGACGCGATCGCCACTGATGATCAACATAAATAAAGGAAACGATCACAGATTACACAGATTACACAAATTGTTGCGTTTTGTTGGTGTTAAGTGTGAACAGTATTGGTTTACTACCTGATTGACTTTTTTAGTTGATCACTTTGTCCTGCTATAACAGACTTGATAGTGAGATTGATGTTATTTTCTTTTTGCACAAACTCTTTTATGCCCATCGCCATACAAACTATGACACTCAATTTATATTTACTGCGACATGGCGAAACTACTTTTAGTCAAAGTGGTAATTTCTGTGGTGAAACTGATGCAGATTTGACACCAGCAGGAATGGAAATGGCATCTAGTTTTGCTGATATTTATCAAAAATTGGACTGGTCGGCGGTTTATGTTAGCCCAATGAAACGCGCAATTGCAACCGCCAAGCCATTTTGTGATGCTGTTGGGATGGAGATGCAGTTGAGGACAGGACTCAGAGAAGGTAGTTACGGACAATGGGAAACTAAGAGTAAATTGTTTGCTCAAGAAAATTATGCAGAAAACTATGTAAAATGGTTGACAGAACCCGCTTGGAATGCACCTATTGGTGGAGAAACTGCGGTAGAGATTGCTAACCGTTCTATGCCTGTAATTGCGGAAATTCAAGAAAAACATCCCCAAGGTAATGTTTTAGTGGTTTCCCATAAAGCCACGATTCGGATTATGCTTTGCAGTTTACTGGGGATTGATTTGGGACGCTATCGTTATCGGGTCAATATTTTGGTCGCATCGGTAAGTATGGTGAAATTTGATGTGCATGGACCTTTGTTGGAAATATTAGGCGATCGCCATCATCTACCAGATCATATTCGCTCTCGTGCCGGAACATAATATAGCAGGAGTCACGGAGTCAGGAGTCACAGAGTAAAAACCTGTTGTGGACAGAGTTTCATGAATACCTACGGTACGTTAACACGAACAACTCATGTCCTAACCACCTTGACCGTTGCTATAAATCAAAACTTTTTAAACGCTTTCTTATTTACCCTCAAGCCAAAATATTTCCATTAACTCTACTTTAGGTAGTAGCAATATTTCTTGAGGCTGAGTAATCTTAAACTTATTAATGCCTGAAAAACGTGTAAGTACCCTGGAGATCATTTCAGGGTCTTTTTTTATGTCAAGCAGGAAGCAGGGGGTAGAGAGTAGGGAAAAATAATTATTCTTATTACCATTACCCATTACCCATTACCCATTTACCCATTACCCATTACCTATTACCTATTTTCGAGCAAAATGTTTTTCCATGATTTCTAAAATCATGGGTGCAGCGACACTACCACCACCACCACCGGAATGTTCAGCAAAGGCAACCACTAAAATTTCTGGCTTATCCGCAGGTGCATAAGCGCCAAACCAAGCGTGATTTTCTTTAACTCCTCCTCTCCAAGCTTCAGCAGTACCACTTTTGCCAGCCACCGGAGGAAGATTGGGGACATTTAGTACCTTACCTGTACCTTCACTAACTACCTTCCGCAATCCTTCCCGGAGAACTTTGACCGTTGTGGGTTTGAGATTTAATGATTCTCTCCAGCTTTTAGCTTCTTCATTATCCTTCAATAAATGGGGCTGAACTCGATAACCACCATTGGCAGGTACAGCAAACATCACAGCGGTTTGTAAAGGAGTAGCTTGTAAAGCCCCTTGGCCAATGGACATATTGATAGTATCACCCACACTCCAAGGTATCTTCCAGGCTTTCTGTTTCCAATTTTCATCGGGAACTAAACCTTTAGATTCTTCTGTAGTAAATTCAAACCCGGTTCTTTGACCAAATCCATATTTACGAGTCCATTCAATCAATGTTGGTCCACCGACTCGCTTACCAATTTGATAAAAGAAAGTATCGCTACTCCACTGCATAGCCCCTACAAAACCCAGCGGACCAAACCCAGCATGATTCCATTCACCAAATCTAGTTCCACCAATAGTTAAAGAACCGTAGGTTTGTAATACTGTATCAGGAGAAAATTTACCTGATTCTAGTCCAGCGGTTGTGGTGACGATTTTAAATGTACTGGCTGGAGGAAAGGCACTAATGGCACGATTGACCAAAGGATGTCCAGAACCTTGAACGGTTAACCAATCTTTTTGAGAAAGTTTTTGTTTAGAAAATATATTGGGGTCAAAAGTAGGATGAGACACCATTGCTAAGACAGCCCCATTTTTAGGGTCAATTGCAACTATTGCGCCATTACGATTACCTAAAGCTTTTTCTGCGGAAATTTGCATATCCAAATCTATGGTTAAGTGCAAATCATTGCCAGCTTTTGCTTGTTTGCTTCCCAATACTCGTAGAGGTCTACCGCTACCATCAACTTCTACCTGCTGACCGCCCCATTCACCTCTTAACAATTTTTCATAAGCTTTTTCTACTCCCATTTGACCCATGACATCTCCTAAGCGGTAGCCTTCAGCTTTCCTTTTTTGCAACTGTTCAGCAGTAACTTCACGGGTATATCCAAGTATGTGAGCCAACTCTTGACCATGAGGGTAATAACGAACAGCTTCCGTATTTATTTCTACTCCTGGTAGTTCATTTTCATACTCTTTTAATCCTGTTACCTGTGCTTCGTTTAAATTTCGAGCAATGCGAATTAGTGATGAAGGATTGACAGCAGATTGTTCAAGTATTTTCTCGATATCTGTTTGGGGAGTGTCGAGAATTTTGGCTAAACGTGGACCAACTACCGACCAAGATGCTTTGGTATGTGCCATTGGCCATAAATATACAGATCGGGGATAACGGGTGCTGGCTAATAATTTACCATTTCTATCAAAAATATTACCTCTTTCTGGTTGTTTGGGAATAATCCGAATGCGGTTGGATTCTGCCCGGATGCGGTGGTTTTTTCCTTCGATAATTTGTAAATATATTAATCTAGCGCCGATTCCAGATAACATTAATAATGTGAATAAAATTACAAATGTAGATTGAACACCACGTCCAACTGTGCGTGTATTTTTTGTTATACTAAGTAATGATGGTAAAATAGCCATAGACCAAAATAATTTTTTGGGATAAATAGGTACAGGTAACAACTGACAACGAACAAGATTAAATATCAGGGTATTCTACTGAAGATTATGGCTCGAACTGCGATGCAGAATCAAAGAGGTTTAAAACCACTACAGCCACTTGATGTTGAATTGCGTAATGTATTCAAGTTTTTCAACCAAGAACCCGCAGTACACGGAGTGGATTTGGATGTTAGACAGGGAGAGTTTTTTAGCATTTTAGGTCCTTCTGGTTGTGGAAAGACAACTACGCTCCGCTTGATTGCTGGATTTGAAAGGGTGGATGCTGGTAAGTTACTCATTCAAGGTCAGTTAATGACTGATGTTCCTCCTTATCGGCGACCTGTGAATACTGTATTTCAAAGTTATGCTTTATTTAACCACTTGAATGTGTGGGAAAATATTGCTTTTGGATTGCGATTGAAAAAAATATCCAAATCGGAAATTGCTAGTCGCGTTACAGATGCTTTAAAGCTAGTAAAAATGGAAAGTTTGCGATTGCGTGTTCCTAGTCAACTCTCCGGTGGTCAACAACAGCGGGTAGCCTTAGCAAGAGCTTTGGTTAATCGTCCCGCAGTTATCCTCCTTGATGAACCTTTGGGAGCATTAGACTTAAAACTTCGTAAGGAGATGCAGGTTGAGTTATCCAATCTTCATCAGGATTTAGGGTTAACTTTTGTGATGGTGACACATGATCAGGAAGAAGCATTATGTTTATCTGATCGCATTGCGGTGATGAATCAAGGCAAAATAGAACAAATTGGTACTCCTAGCGAGATTTACGAACGTCCTCAAACACCTTTTGTGGCTGACTTCATTGGTGATACTAATCTATTTAGCGGTGAAATTGTGGAAGTAGATGCAGAATCTATGAAAATTTCTACTAAAACCGGATTAACGATGATTGTTAGTCGTCACGAACAAACTCCCCTAGAAATAGCTCAAAGTGTTGTTGTTAGTGTCCGTCCTGAAAAAATTCAACTTTCCCTTTATCCCACTAATATACTCACAAATTGTTTTGAGGGACGGCTAATTAATGTCATGTATTTAGGGACTCATGTTAATTATGTTGTGGAATTAATCAATGGTGTTCACCTCAATGTTTTACAACCTAATACTTATGCTAGTTTACCAGATAGGAATACACCCATTTATGCTTGGTGGGAAAAATTTGACTGTTTAGCTATTAGTCAAGATGTAAATTAAATGACTAACAGACGTAATTTTCTCAAAAAAATGGTGGCATTTTCTACCTTGTCTTTAGGTAGTTGTGGTTGGCGACTAGCTAATATAGGGTCAAACTATATTAGCTCTAATCAAAGTGGCAAACTATATATTTATACCTGGACTCAATATACAGATAAAGAATTAATAACTACCTTCACGACCCAAACAGGTGTGAAAGTAATAGCAGATGTATATGAATCCAATGATGTCATGTTAGCTAAGTTGCAAGCCGGAGGTGGTGGTACTTATAGCATTATTTACCCCTCTGACTATATGGTACAAAAGATGGCGGAAAAAGGGTTATTGATGGAAATAGATCATAGCCGTTTAATTGGCTTAGATAATTTATTTCCCCAATTTCATAATCCCACTTATGACCCGAATAATCGTTATAGTCTTCCTTTTAATTGGGGAACAACGGGTTTATTATACAACTCAGAAGAACTGGTAAATGCCCCAGAAGATTGGGAGTATCTTTGGCAAAATCAAGATAAACTCAATAAGCGATTTACCTTACTCAATGATGTGCGAGAGGTAATGGGTGCAACATTACGGATGTTGGGTTATTCCTATAATTCCCAAAATGAAAATGAGGTTAAACAAGCATATCAGAAATTGCAGATATTAAAACCTGCGATCGCCGCTTTTGATACTGACGCTTGGCAAAATAAGATTCTGGCGGGAGATTTAGCGATAGCTATGTGTTATTCTGCTGATGCCGTCAAAATCTCTCAAGAAAATCCCAAACTCAAATTTGTAATTCCTCGTAGTGGTTCTTCATTATGGACTGATACCATTGTCATTCCCAAATCTAATCCAAATATAGCTGGTGCTTATGCCTGGATTAACTTAATTTTGCAACCAGAAGTAGCAGCGAAAATTTCCGAACGTTTATATATTTCTACTCCTAATCGGGCAGGATTTGAAAATTTACCAAAAGCAATTCAAGAGAATACTAATTTATTTCCTCCTCAATCACTTTTAGCAAAGTGTGAACGTCTGACACCTTTAGGAAAATTTGAAGAGATTTATGAACGTTATTGGACTCAATTACTAACTTAAAAAATGATTAAGGAAGTAGGGGCGCAGGGTCTGCGCCCATTCAGGAGTCAGAAGAAAAAAGAAGGAGTAAACTATTTTGCCGTATGGCTTTTACCGTAAATCTTAATATCTCATTCAAGTGCATACCGCTATATAATCACTAATTCGCAAATGGAATCTTCTAGCAACATCAAAAAAATCGAGAAATTACAACCTGATTGGAAAAATTGGCTACCGACATGGGGATTACTAGCACCATCTGGTATTTGGTTATTAATGTTGCTAGTTTTGCCAACATTAATAATTCTTGAATTAAGTTTAGTCCCAGATATTCGACCAGGTAATTTAGTAAATCCCAGTGGATTAGGTAACTATATTCGCATTTTTGAACCACTTTATTTAAAAGTAATATTTAATTCACTTTTTCTGGCATTTGGAACTACTATTATCACCTTAATTTTAGGCTTTCCCGTTGCTTATTGGATTGCTTTGATAGTACCAAAACGGTGGCAAAATTTGTTATTATTAGCCTTTGTTTTGCCTTTATGGACTTCTTCCTTGTTGCGTTCTTACGCATGGATTACAATTTTACGTCCTACCGGATTATTAAATAGTATATTAGCCAGTTTTGGTTTACCTGCTGTGAATATTTTGAACAGTAACTCAGCGGTATTAATTGGCATGAGTTACAGCTTGTTACCTTATATGGTGTTAATTTTATATGCTTCTTTGGAAAAGTTAGATAAGCAGCTATTAGAAGCTGCTGCTGATTTGGGTGCAAATCCAGTGCAAACCTTTTGGAAAGTGACTGTACCTCAAGTTTTGCCAGGAATCGCTGCTGGTTCGCTACTAGTTTTTATTACTGGTTTAGGGGATTTTATAGACCCAGAATTACTGGGTGGTGCTTCGAGTATGACCGCTGCGCGGTTAGTTTATAATCAGTTTCTGGGCGCTAGTCAAAATTGGGGTTTCGGTTCAGCATTGAGTATGGCATTAATTTTGATGGTGAGTATTGCCATTTCTTTTGTAATTAAATTTGATCAAACTAAATAATTGTTGACTTTACAAATTTTATGAAATTAAACCTAATAAACTAATAATTATGTTATTAAATAACCGCTATCGAATATTAAGAACTTTGGGGAGTGGTGGATTTGGCGAAACTTATTTAGCTGAAGATACCCAAATGCCATCCCAACGTCGTTGTGTAATAAAGCAGTTAAAACCGATTCAAAATAATACACAAATTTATCAATTAGTCCAAGAACGTTTCCAGCGAGAAGCCGCAATTTTAGAACAACTTGGTTCTACATCTAATCAAATTCCTAGCTTATATGCTTATTTTCAATTTAATGATCAATTTTATTTAGTTCAGGAATTAATTGAGGGTGATACTGTTACAGAAAAAATTCAACAATATGGACTAAGTAGGTAAACATAATAAAAACGATATATGTTTAGTTTTGTAAAAACCGTGAAATAACCTATTTGCAAGGCATTCATTGAATTTACATTTCGTCACATACCTTTAAATTTTTCTCTTTACCTACTTACTTACGGAGATTGCTGTTAGAGAAATATTACTATCTTTGTTACCTGTTTTGGAATATGTTCATTCAAAACGTATTATTCACCGTGATATTAAACCCGATAATATAATTTTGCGTCATCATGATGGGAAACCAGTGCTAATTGATTTTGGTGCTGTACGTGAATCAATGGGGACAGTAGTTAATTTACAAGGAAATCCCACTATGTTAGTTGGTTCTTGGTTAACCATGATTACTCAATTTCCTATTGATAAGAATAAACAATATTAATATTCCCAAAAAATAAAATAACAATTGTCAACACCGCAACCAGACCAGCAAAAAACTTTGTTCGTCGATAAGTAGTGAAACAGAATTAATTACACAATGTCATTGCGTAAGCGTTGCGTGGCGTTAGCCATATGGAACGAAGTGAAATGAAGCAACTGCAAGGGTTGTGATTGCTTCCCTTCGCTCGCAATGACTGTAAATATTTTGTCCAATTACTTAATAGACATCTCCAAAAAAGATTGTAGAGACGTTCCATGGAACGTCTCTACAGGGTTTTCAGGTCAAGTATCTTTAATTTTTGGAGATGTCTAATAAATACTTTGCAATTGATTGCGTTCATCCTGTTCATCCTTCAATCCTGGACATCCTGATTCTGACAATTACCAGTTGCAGAAAAATCATATTTCCCACAACTGGCATAACTTACCAATCCCTAACCTTATCTATGACTATCAAGTAAACCATGACGGGAAAAAATACCCTTCAATTTCAAATTAGTGAAGACATTTATAGAATTTACTAATTCTCGTTGTTCAGAACTTAAATTTAATGCTTTCAAAGCTTGATCAATATTATCACCATTGTGTAATTCATGAGCAAGCAAATCACGTTGAGATAAATCTAAAATTGCCGCAATCTCTTTATTTCGACGCTGACGAATCCCTTGTAGTGCTTGATTTTCTTGGGGAGTAAAATCATATTCAGATAATTTGATATTATCGCTAATTTCTCCAGAGTTGGTGAATAAGTGACTAGCACGAGCCAAAGGAACTTCCCAGGAGAAAAAGGTAATGGCAAAAATAAGAGCCAAAGTCAATAACCGTTGTGTTAATTTATTAATCATGTTGATTTTGAGGTTAATAACAGCTTAAGTTAAATTCTAACTAGGGAAAGAGTAGCCTAGACAATTTTCCTATTTCCGGGTGCGACTTGCCAAAGAGAAACAAGCATTAATCAGCACTTATTTAATAGAACAAACTTACTAGTCATTAAATGGCATAAATCCTGAGTTCAAGACAGTGACAAAGAAATCAGGCTATTTCTATATTTAAGGTGAGCTAAAGTAGATAATGTTTTCTCTATGACTAAATTCAGAAATTGATCATCAGGATAATTATTTTGCTAATAGATTGTAAAAAAA
>NZ_JADEWA010000179.1:0-10062 GCF_015207865.1 Dolichospermum sp. LEGE 00246 | reverse complement strand
TGTATAAGAGACAGCATTTATGGTAATCTGATATAAATCTTCAGGTAGAGCATTCCTTAAATCTCTTTCAAAAGCTTTTTGAAAAGAACTAAAAAAATCGTGAAAATGTCTATGCTTTTGATAGTAATCTTTAGGATAAACTATCTGTTTGCATTCAATGACCATTGATTGATCACCGGATGCTTCTAGTAATACCTCTGGTTGCTTTGTCTCTTTTTTGGAAATATCAAGACATTTAGAAAGACTATAATCTTTTTCATAAGTCTTATTAAATTGATCAGCAAAATCTTTTAATCCCTTGTTCCACTCGCATTTGCCATCACGAAAACAATGAAAGGACACCATATTATTTTATGATTCAAGAGTTTACCTTTCAATTATAGTCTCAAAATTTACATGATGCAAGAATAACTAAGGTATAAATATGAAGCAATATTATGGTTTATATTCTAGTAAGGAATCGTGCAGTTTTTGTCCCAACTCCATGTAAAATAAATATTCCGGTCAGTATTTCCTCAATATCACTACCCCTTATTTAATATATTTATGCAAATCAATTTTCAAGCCTTTACCGTCAACAAACGATTTCCCCTCACAATTGTTGTAGGTGCGTTAGCGCCAGCGTAACGCACCTTATCCCACAATCAAAACGGTGCGTTACATTTCATTAACGCACCCTACAATTAACTAATTATAAGCCTCCATCGGTAAACAAGAACAAACAAAATTCCTATCCCCAAAAGCCGCGTCAATTCTCCCCACACTTGGCCAGAACTTATATTCCTTATTCCAAGGTGCAGGATAAGCAGCTTGTTCACGGGAATAGGGATGATTCCACTCACCAACAATCAAACTTTCCGCAGTGTGAGGGGCATTTTTCAAAAGATTATCGTGAATATCCATTTTACCAGATTCAATTGCGGCAACTTCCTCACGAATCGCAATCAAAGCATCACAAAATCTATCTAATTCCTGTTTAGATTCACTTTCCGTTGGTTCTACCATAATTGTCCCAGCAACAGGCCAAGAAACAGTAGGTGCATGAAAACCATAATCCATTAACCGCTTCGCAACATCATCAATTTCAATCTGCGCTGATTTCTTCAAACTTCGCAAATCTAAAATACATTCATGTGCCACTAAACCATTTTTTCCCTGATACAAAACCGGATAATATGATTCCAATTTCTTAGCCATGTAATTAGCATTCAAAATCGCAATTTTGGTTGCTTCCGTCAACCCATCTGCACCCATCATGATAATATACATCCAAGAAATCACTAAGATACTTGCACTACCCCAAGGTGCAGCAGAAACAGCACCACTTGATTTTGGATTTTGGATTTTGGATTTTGGATTATTTTCCTGTATTGTCGTCACAAAATGTCCTGGTAAAAACGGGACAAGGTGGGAAGCGACACCAATGGGACCCATACCGGGACCACCACCACCATGAGGAATACAGAAAGTTTTGTGTAAGTTCAAATGACAGACATCTGCACCAATATCACCAGGACGACAAATACCCACTTGGGCATTCATATTAGCGCCGTCCATGTAAACTTGTCCACCGTGACTATGAATTACCGCACAAATTTCTTGAATTGCTTCTTCAAATACCCCATGAGTTGACGGATATGTCACCATTAAAGCTGATAATTCATGACTATGTTTTTCAGCTTTGGCTTTTAGATCTTCAACATCAATATTACCATGATCATCACAAGCAACTCCCACAACTTTCATTCCACACATTACCGCACTCGCGGGATTTGTACCATGTGCAGATTGGGGAATTAAACAAACGTTTCTGTGTCCTTCTCCCCGACTTTGATGATATTCATGAATTACCAAAAGTCCCGCATATTCACCTTGAGAACCTGCATTTGGTTGTAAGGAAATTCCCGCAAAACCTGTAATTTCTCCTAACCATGCTTCTAGTTGTTGGAAGAGGATTTGATAACCTCTAGTTTGGGAAATTGGCGCAAAAGGATGGATTTTACCAAATTCTGCCCAAGTGACGGGAATCATTTCCGAAGTTGCGTTTAACTTCATGGTACAAGAACCCAAGGGAATCATTGAGGTGGTTAATGATAAATCCTTGCTTTCTAGTTGATGCAAATAACGTAATAACTCAGTTTCAGAATGATAACGGTTAAAAACTGGATGGGTAAGATATTTACTTTGACGTGATAATTGAGAATTGGTAATTGGTAATTCTTCCACAGTAAAAGGTAGTTGATCTTTGAGTGCGAAAATTTGCCAAATATCAATTAAATCTGTTTCTGTTGTAGTTTCATCTAAGGAAATACCAACTGTGGAATTATCAAAAATTCTCAAGTTGATATTTCTCTCATGTGCAGCGTCGAGAATTGCTTCTAATTTGGTATTTCCTAATTCTACCCGCAAGGTATCAAAGAAGTTTTCCGAACTGATTTTATAACCTAACTTTTGCAATCCTGCGGCTAAAGTTGCGGTAAGTTCATGGATATTTTGGGCGATCGCTCTGAGTCCATCGGGTCCATGATAAACTGCATACATACTCGCCATCACTGCCAATAAAACCTGTGCCGTGCAAATATTACTGGTGGCCTTATCTCTGCGGATGTGTTGTTCACGGGTTTGCAAAGCTAAACGGTATGCAGGTTTACCATGAATATCTTTTGATACCCCTACAATACGCCCTGGAACGAGCCGTTTATACTCTTCCTTCGTGGCAAAATAAGCAGCGTGTGGTCCCCCAAATCCCAAGGGAATACCGAAGCGTTGGGTGCTGCCTACAGCAATATCAGCCCCTAATTCACCGGGGGGTGTGAGTAATGTTAAACTTAAAGGATCTGCGGCTATTGTCACCAATGCACCCTGAGCATGGGACTGTGTGATAAAATGGCGATAGTCGTAAATTGTCCCGTCAGTTGCGGGATATTGCAGAACTGCACCAAAGATAGTTTCGGTAAAATCAAAGGTTTGATGATCACCGATAATGATGTTTATGCCTAAAGGTTTGGCGCGTGTTTGCAAAACATCAATGGTTTGAGGATGACATTCACTAGAAACAAAATAGCTATGGGATTTATTTTTGCACACACCATAACTCATACTCATGGCTTCTGCGGCTGCTGTCCCTTCGTCAAGCAAAGAGGCGTTAGCAATTTCTAAACCCGTTAAGTCAATAATCATGGTTTGGAAATTTAATAACGCTTCCAAACGTCCTTGGGCAATTTCTGGCTGATAAGGGGTGTAAGCTGTATACCAACCGGGATTTTCTAAGATGTTGCGTTGAATGACGGTAGGGGTAATACAGTCATAATATCCCATGCCGATAAATGAGCGATAAACCTGATTTTTATCAGCTATTTGCTTTAATTTTGCCAGTGCTGCAAATTCGCTTTGTGCTGCTGGTAGGTTTAGGGTTTGATGAAACCGGATTGCCTGTGGTACTGTTTTATCAATTAGATCATCAAGGCTGGAAAGACCTAATAAATCTAGCATTTGCTGAACATCATCGGGTTTTGGTGCAATGTGTCTTTGTGCAAAGTTGCCTAATTTTTGACTAGTATGAGGTTGAGTGCGCGGGGGATTAGCTACCACAAGTTGTTCTCCAAAGGTTTCTGTATTAATATATTGTAATGATCACTTTTGGATATTAGGGTTTTTTCTATAGCAATTCTATGTGAGTTGTAAATAGGGTTTTTTAACTAACCACAGAGGCACAGAGGTCACAGAGGTGGAGAATGAAGAGATTTATGCCTATGGCAAGTTTGTGGGTTTACGTTTTATTTAGTTTGGTAATGTTTCCATTTTTGCTGTAGTCGCTTTCTTTTTTCGGGTGTTAAGGTGTGGAAACAGTGAGGACAGGAAATACTTTTTTCATATTCTGGGGAATTTTTATCTGCTTCGGAAACGGGATATCCACAACAAAAGCATAATTCCTGATTTCCTGTTTCTAAGTTATGACTAACTGTGACTCTTTCATCAAAAATAAAACATTCTCCTTCCCATAAACTTTCTTCTTGGGGAACTTCTTCTAGATATTTGAGAATGCCTCCTTTGAGGTGATAAATTTCTTCAAAACCTTGAGAAAGTAGATAAGATGAGGCTTTTTCGCAACGAATTCCTCCAGTACAAAACATTGCTACTTTTTTATGCTTTTTGGGGTCAAGATGTTTTTGTACATATTCGGGAAAATCTCGAAATATCTGAGTTTGCGGATTTTCTGCTCCTTTGAAAGTCCCAATGGTGACTTCATAATCATTGCGGGTATCAATGACTGTGACTTCTGGGTTAGAAATTAAATCATTCCAGTCTTCGGGTTTGACATAAGTTCCTACTTTTTCCGCCGGGTTTACTTCTGGTAAGCCTAAAGTGACAATTTCTGGCTTTAAGCGGATTTTTAACCGCTCAAATGGGGGAATTTCTGTGTAGGATTCTTTATGTTCTAAATCTGCAAACCGTGAATCATTGCGAAGAAAGGCTAGAACTGTGTCAATTTGCTGACGAGAACCGGCAATTGTGCCGTTAATTCCTTCCTGTGCTAGTAAGATAGTTCCTTTGATTCCTTGTGACTGACAAAGGGATAATAAGGCTGCTTGTAGTTCTCTACAATCAGGGAGATTCACGAATTTATATAGTGCAGCAACAACTGTCTGATTTTCTTGGTTCATGGTCTTGGCAAATTAATAATAATAGTTTATGATGACTTAGTTATGTAAGATCAGCCCTTTTTACATAAAAAACACGCTTGGGGGTTTAGCTCAGTTGGTAGAGCGCCTGCTTTGCAAGCAGGATGTCAGCGGTTCGAGTCCGCTAACCTCCATTAATTTACGAAATACGTCTCACGCAAAGGCGCAAAGGCGCAAAGAATAAAAGCCGCATTTAAATTCAGCAAACCCTAATTATGTTTAAATACTAAGGAAAGGTTATTTGCTGGCATGGGGTAAGTTTGGTGCAATATCAGATTTTGGGCTTCAGCAGCTTTAACTACATCTTCTAGGTTACGCACTCCCCAGTCTGGATTTTGCGCTTGCAAAGACTCATCAAACGCAGCGTTACTGGGTGCGGTATGTTCACCATTTTGTTTATAGGGACCATATAAGTAGAGAATACCACCTGATGGCAGAATCCGTCCAGCCCCTGCCATTAGTCCTAAACAGGCTGACCAAGGGGAAATATGAATCATGTTAATATTGACAATAGCAGAAATAGGAGGCTCTGGTAATGGTTTTGTTTCTACTGGCCATATTGGTGAACTGGCATCTAAATCTAGGGGTGGTTGCAGGGCTTTACAGGGAAAAAATTCAGCCCAGGCTCTAATACTAGCACGCAGTTCTGGGTTAGGATCTGAAGGTAGCCATTGCCGAGGTGCGAGGTGATAGGAGAAAAATGTAGCGTGTTCACCTGTGCCACTGGCTATTTCTAAAATAGTCCCATGTTGAGGCAATATTTGTAAAAGCAATTCTAGAATGGGTTCGCGGTTGCGCTGGGTTGCGGGGGCAAATCTTCGCTGGTCTGCGGGTGTGTTCATATTGGGTGAGCATTCACTATCATAAGAATACCCGGTAAGTGGGAAACGAGCGCGTCTTTAGACCTGAGAGGGAAACGACACGAGCGGTTCTAACCGCTGTGGATATTAAAATTAAAACCAGATTTTTGATTGGAACCTGGAAACCAACTCCCATTTCTGGGGTAATGTTAGCTGATGCCTACGGCACGCTGCGCGAACGACCAGTTATAAGAGCTTTTTAGACTTGCAACACTGTTTCAGTGACCTTAAAACTGTTTAATTGCAAATGACAGAGCAGGGAACTAGCAACGCATTCCGGGGTGTCGTGACTCAAATAACGGCTACCATGAGAGTAAACTCAGGGTGGTCTGGTCAGTACGGCTTGCTTGATTACTCTTGCAAGCCCAGTCCCTTTAGGGCTGGGTTACTGACAATGAAATTAGCAGCGATCGCTCAATTTTAGCTTTTTTTTGCCACACTACAGGAGAACAATTTGCCTAAGTCTATTCATTCTACCCAACCTCCCCTAAAATTTATTCCTCAACGTCATAATCCCTTCGTTGTTAAAGTCGTGTCTTGGTTTTTGCCTTTGATTTTGCGGGTAAGAACTAGACCTTGGCTACCTGCGGGTATTGTCAATATTGAAGCTAAAAACGCCGAAGTTTTAGCTAAATTATACCACGAATTTCAAGCAGGTAAAGTCCGATTTTTAATTGCTTTCCGTCACCCAGAGGTGGAAGATCCTCTATCTATGTTATACCTACTATCACGGATTGTCCCCCAGGCAGCCAGGGAAAAAGGTATTAGTCTCAAATACCCTGTTCACAGTCATTTTATGTATGAACGAGGAATGACTTTATGGGCAGGAAAGTGGTTAGGATGGTTATTTTCTAGACTTGGTGGTGTACCAATTCGTAGGGGTAAGCGCGTAGATAGAAATGCTATCCAAATGGCCAGGGAATTATTTGCTAATGCCGAAATGCCGATTGCGATCGCTCCTGAAGGTGGTACAAATGGACATAGTAGTATAGTCAGTCCTTTAGAACCGGGTGTGGCACAGTTAGGTTTTTGGTGTGTGGAAGATTTAAAAAAGGCTAACCGCGAAGAACAGGTTTTTATTATTCCTATTGGCATTAAATATAGTTATGTTAATCCCCCTTGGCAAAAAATAGATTGGCTTTTATCTAAATTGGAAGCTGATAGCGGTTTACCTGGGACGGAACTTAGTACAAATGGAAAGGAACGGGAAGGAATTTTATATCAGCGGGTTTTACGTTTAGCTGAATATCTAATTTCGGAAATGGAGGAATTTTATCGCCGTTTCTATCATCAGGATTTTCCAGAAATTATCAGTTCAGAAGTTCCTATAAATGAATTGTTAACTACTAGATTAAACCGTTTGATGGACACTGCTTTGAAAATTACGGAAAAGTATTTTAATATCCAGCCTCAAGGTAATTTTATTGATAGATGTCGCCGTTTAGAGGATGCTGGTTGGAATTATATTTATCGAGATGATATTGCCGATATTCCAAGTTTACCACCTTTTAAACGGGGTCTAGCTGATTGGGTAGCTGAAGAAGCCGATTTGAAAATGCAGCACATGAGAATTGCTGAAAGTTTTGTGGCGGTTACTGCTGATTATATTCTCCAAAAACCCACACCAGAAAGATTTGCAGAAACGCTTTTATTAATGTTTGATATGTTGTCTCGCATTCAGAATTCTACTTTACCAGGAAGACCGCGTTTAGGTTGGAAACAAGCTATGATTTTTGTTGGTGAACCGATTAATGTGAATACAAGATGGGAAAATTGTCAAGGGAATAAACAAGCTTTGCGAAAGGGTGTAAGTGAGTTGACGCAGGATTTACAAGTGATGTTGGAAGGGTTAATTCAGGACTAAGTTTACACTCCAGACGCAGAGGCGCGAAGAGGGTTTGTAATAGTTTCATCTATCGGCGAAACTATTCAAAATATCTTCAGGTAAAGGAACATCAAAATATTTTGAGATGACCTCATCTACTTTATTATACTTGCTGAGAGCGATCGCCAAAAAACCAGAAACCCCGATATTGGTAAATTGAAGGATGAAAATAGAAAATATGTCCACGCAAACTAACCACAGCTTTAAGTAGTGAGACAGAATTAATTACACAATGTCATTGCGTTAGCGCAGCGTTAGCCGTATGGAACGAAGTGAAATGAAGCAATTCCAAGGGTTGTGATTGCTTCCCTTCCCTCGCAATGACTGTCAATATTTTTGTTCAGTTACTTACTATGTGAATTTAACCGGATTTGATATGACCTGTTCCCTTTTTTTGGTGATAATAGAAATTGCGAATCTGTGGAGATATAGAAGAAAATGACTAAGTTACGGGTGGGTTTACTGTTTGGTGGACGTTCTGGAGAACATGAGGTTTCAATAATTTCAGCCGGGGCGATCGCTCATGCCCTCACTTTAGAAGAAAATGCTAAAGAATACGAAGTTTTACCTTTCTACATTCAAAAGAATGGCAGTTGGCAAGCAGGAGTTACTGCACAACAGGTTTTAGCATCTGGTGTTCCCCATGAAATCCCCTCCATAACCCCTAATTTATGGCAATTTCCCCCAGAAACTCAAGAAGTTGATCTTTGGTTTCCCGTGCTTCATGGTCCTAATGGCGAAGATGGTACAATTCAAGGTTTACTAACTTTGATGCAAGTTCCCTTTGTGGGTTCTGGAGTCTTGGGTTCAGCCATAGGAATGGATAAAATTGCCATGAAAATGGCTTTTGCCCAAGCGGGATTACCTCAAGTAAAATATATTGCTGTCAGCAGAGAGCAAGTTTGGTCAAATGCTTGTGTATTTCCCAAGCTGTGTGATGAAATTGAAGCCACATTGGGCTATCCCTGCTTTGTCAAACCTGCTAATCTAGGTTCGTCAGTGGGAATTGCCAAAGTGCGATCGCGTCAAGAATTAGAAACAGCTTTAGATAATGCCGCCACCCATGATAGGCGAATTATTGTCGAAGCTGGAGTTGTAGCCAGAGAAGTCGAATGTGCCGTTTTAGGTAACGAAAACCCCAAAGCCTCCGTTGTTGGTGAAATTACCTTTGATAGTGATTTTTACGATTACGAAACCAAATATACCCCTGGGAAAGCCGATTTATTCATTCCCGCAAATTTACCAGATACAGTGGCACAGCAAATTCAAGACATGGCTTTACAAGCCTTTGCGGCTGTTGATGCCGCTGGTTTATCCAGAGTAGACTTTTTCTATGTAGAAGCTACCGGAGAACTTTTTATTAACGAAATTAACACTTTCCCAGGATTTACCTCCACAAGTATGTATCCCCAACTATGGGCTAATACTGGTATACCCTTTGCCCAATTAGTACATCAGTTAATTCAACTAGCGATCGCCAGGCATTCTCCCATTAATTAAGGGGATTAGGGATAGGAGATAGCGGATTAGTTGAAAGGGGAAAATATTTCTTTTTCCTATTGTCATAAATATGATTTATGTGATTAATGTGATGGATAATGAACAAGAGTTAAAAGAAAAGCGAAACACTGGAAGAATTCTAGTAAATCTACTGAAAAAATACCCTGGAATCTGGTTCTTGAGTTTGTTAATAATTCCGATAGGAGTTGTAATTATTGCCTATAATCAACTAATTTATATTGGCTATGTGCCACAGATAAAACAGGCAGAAACTCCATACATCCCCGTACAATCAACCATTTCTACATTTTCCGATACTAGTAATCCCCTACCTCTATGGTTGATCATTGCCGTCATCTTCTGCTGTTCTAGCGGTTCATTTGTAATTTTCTACCTATTACAAAATTCCAAAGAAAGCACAAGAACTAGTCAACGCCATCGCAATAGTCAAAAAAGGCCCTCCCGAAAGCGTTATAAACCCACTAATAGTAAAAATTTGCTCATAATTTCGCCTCCAGAAAAAATCTATCCCCTTCATGCCAATACAGAACTTGTCAAAGACAGACAAGATTCACGATTTCTCTAAAAACCTGGCAATACAAGACTTTTAAGAAAATGCCAACTTGGCAACCAAGTTTTAATTACCTAAGTTACATTGATGCAAGATAAACAACCTCAATTCTGTGGTTATTAACGTTTACTAAATATTGATTATTTCAGACAATCCCTTAATTTATGCTCATGTTTTTTAGCATAAATAACAATGATTTATAAACACCATCTGACCATTAATTGAATCAAAAATAATCACAATAATCAGATTTGACATTTGCTGCAAAGGGAATATTAACCGCATATCAATACTGTCGTTGTTAAATCAACCCCCCTAAATAACTGGCAGTATTTATATATGTTCCCAACCGCTACAGCAGTAAATGTAGAGTGGGAGATTTTAGGCTTTTGGTATGCCTTCTCCCACTCTCTTTTTATTTATAACAACCTTGTATCTTAGAGGGTGTTTGAAAAGTTTTTAATGTATAAACAGACCCCTCTCCAAACCTCTCCCCGAAGCGGGGAGAGGCTTTGAAAACCCCCTTCCCTCGTAGGGAAGGGGGCAGGGGGGTTAGGTTTTTGG
>NZ_JADEWA010000178.1:0-10132 GCF_015207865.1 Dolichospermum sp. LEGE 00246 | reverse complement strand
GAGGTAGGGGGGTAGGGGAGGGAAGAACAGAAGTTTTTTCTGATCATTACCCGTCAAAATAAATTTGACAGACCACTAGTCAGAAGCAAGCAAAGATATTTATCTCCTCTTTCCGTTCTATAAAACTTACCCAAAATTACCAAAGTCTAGACACATCTGGACGGCGATAATCTTAGTGTTTATTTCCTGCTTCATCACGGTCTTAGAATGACTTCCAATCTTGTTTGCCCGCTCCACAGACAATCTCGGTAGAACTTACCGTTTCTGACCGTAGTTCCTAAAAAGAACCCCTACTACAACACGGAGTAAACAAACAACCCATTCTAAATCGTCAAAAAGCCTATGCTGTCTTCGTTTTGACTTCTGACTTCTGACTTCTGACTTCTGACTTCTGACTTCCGCCTTGCGGTACTGCTCCCTACAAGTTGCTTTCATTGACTATTGACAGCTTGAGTTACATTTGTAGTTAATTCCCGTTGCTGCTTATATTTATCCTGTCCAGAATCAGATCCGCTTTGAGAAATATTTCTTTTGCTTGCTCGCTTTGCTAAAGCCAATAACAAATATACACTAAACAAATAGCCAGCAGCTAAAGTAAATATCATCATAGGCATATTTCTGTAAATCATTGTTCCACCATCTTTAATTACTAGGGAATATAAAATTGCATACAGAGCCAGCAGAACTCAATTAATCAAGCACACCTTGATAAATGTAGTTAGCTATAGAAAACATTCCAGGCGAAAACTAATTTTCTCTGGTCAATCAATTTATTTTCTTTAATATCAACTTTCCCAGGCTATACATCCGACAGCAGCAAATTTGCTCGGCAGCAAACTCCAACCGCGCTTATCAGCAGTCTACCCAGCCTGTGTTATTGACCTCACACCAATTTAAATAAATGTACGCTACGACTCAACGTGCGCTGAATACGTTGAGTTAGTTCCATAACTGGAAAAGCACAATTCAACTCAAAAGGCATGGTTATTGCCTAGAATTTAGGGATTATTCCTATTTTCTCTTTGGCGACGAGTTATTTTATACTCACAACACTATCACGTAAAATCACTGAACGATGGTTTTACGCTGGAAGTGAATAATCTGAAAAACTTAATATCTCTAGGTATTAGCCTAACACAGCCAACCTGAATTTGAAGCTAATTTCTGGACTAAATTCAAAAATTTTTTATTGCTAACCGTCAACTTGAAGTTACTGTCAATGTGTGTTATTTTATTGACATCAAAGTTTTTGTTACTACGCAATTTATTAATTAACAAATTTAGCAAGAACTATTTAACCCTAAGATAGCCTCCGATTATAACACATTCATAATCTAATGTGTGAATAACGCAATAGATATTAAAAATCATCTTGCTGAAGGAAAACTTTGCGCTGACACTGGGTTATCTTAAAATTAAAGAATATGTAAACTTTCGTAACCTAAGTCAGAGTCCGCCCATCCATGACCCCAGCCACCTCCCTGTTTACCCCTGTGGAAGCAGACCTGCAAATACTAGCAGATAACCTTAAACAGCTAGTTGGAAATCGCCACCCCATTCTCTATGCCGCAGCCGAACATTTATTCGGTGCTGGGGGGAAGCGAATCAGACCTGCAATAGTGCTACTTATATCGCGGGCAACCATGCTCGAAGAAGATATTACCCCGCGTCACCGACGACTGGCAGAAATTACAGAAATGATTCACACAGCCAGTCTAGTCCATGATGATGTAGTAGATGAATCAAATGTTCGTCGTGGTGTACCGACTGTACATAGTTTGTTTGGTAATCGCATTGCTGTGCTTGCAGGGGATTTTCTCTTTGCACAATCGTCTTGGTATTTAGCAAATCTAAATAATTTGGATGTTGTTAAACTGCTTTCTGAAGTAATTATGGACTTAGCCGCTGGAGAAATCCAACAAGGGTTAAATCGTTTTGATGCTAGTCTTTCTACAGAAACGTACCTGCAAAAAAGCTATTACAAAACAGCCTCATTAATTGCCAACAGTTCTAAGGCTGCTGGATTAATTAGTGAAACATCCCTAGAAACTGCCGAACACTTGTACAGTTATGGTCGCCATCTAGGTCTTTCCTTTCAAATAGTAGATGATATTCTTGATTTCACCAGTTCAACAGACACCCTGGGTAAACCAGCGGGTTCTGACCTCAAAAGTGGCAACCTGACAGCACCAGTTTTATTTGCTTTAGAAGAAAAACCCTACTTAGAAGTCCTGATTGAACGAGAGTTTGCCCAGGAAGGGGATTTAGAGCAAGCACTGGCACTAGTCCATGATAGTAGAGGTATCCAAAGAGCGAGAGAATTAGCTGCTCACCATGCTACGTTAGCCACCGAGTCTATTGGTGTTTTAGAACCATCAGCATCACGTGAAGCACTGATGAATTTGACCGACTATGTACTAAGTCGGCTCTACTAAAAAAAAGTTAGGGCGATTTAAGCAGGACTTACGCAACTGGAACATTGGTAGGGTGCGTCAGATATCAACAATCTGTTTATTTGCAGGATTTATACAGTCTGACGCACCCTACAACTACTAAGCAAAAGTTAGGGCGATTTAAGATTTGGGGTTGTGGATATTAAATTTCCTAAATCCCAAATTTAGTTAGGCAATATTGGGAGGAACTGTTTTTTGGGCTTTAAATTGCTGTAATTGTTGCTGGATCAGCTTTTCTAGCTCAGAACGCCGCACTTCTACAGTATTGGTTGAATTTCCCGGTGTTTCTATAAAAACTATGCTGTGTACTGGTTTCAGAGCTACCAATTGGAATAAAATTTGAGTAACATCCATGAGGGTTGGCAGCAAGTGAGGGTCACGCCCAGCATCTGAGATTAGGGAAATATCTTGTATGGTAGGGAAAGCGTAAATAACTTGCTTTTCTATTCCTGGATTTGCGCGATTGCTCAATGTAGTTAAAACCCAATCTTGCTCAGAATTTTGGAGAATAAAGTATTGGTAGTGGTTTAACTTTTGGGCAATGGCGACTAATACAGGGGCGATTGATACCATAATCTGTGGTGTCACGCCATCCTGGGGTGCATTGTCTATCAGCAATTGAATTTGTGCTTCTAAATCCATCATGATTTGTAAATGACTTTTGGATAATGGCTAAAACATGAGCAAGAAAATATCCCACAAATTGGGATTCACAAGTTCAATCTGCTTATGCCACATATCCTCACTGTAAATTGGTTTGCGTTTGACTTGTACACAAAAACCATGAAACTATTATCCAAAGTCTAACAAGTCGTGTCCAAAGTATGTTAGGGTCTTTTTGAGAACTGGGACTATGAATTCAACAGCAATCGCAACTAATCAGGGGAAAATTTCTATCAGCGTGGAGGTCATCTTTCAATTCCTATTTAGGGAACTTCAACAGTCAACTAAGGCTTCGGAGCAAAATTGTCACGATGTGTCGGTGAGAATTACTAACGAAGTTCTGCGGATTTGCAATGAAAGTAAACGCATTCAAAATTCCGGGTCTGTAGAAAGTTCAGCCATGAGCCTAGCTAAACATCGGTTACAACAGTGTATTCGATACTATCAGTTAGGTTCAAGTCGTGGAAGGGTAGAATTACACAGCACACTGAGTGCTATTGTTTATCGTTATATTAATCCCCCTCACAAGCAATTAAGCTATCAAGGGCGGTTGACTATCATTGAAGATTTTCTCCAGAGTTTTTATTTGGAGGCTTTAAATGCTTTTAGAAGGGAAAACCAATTAGCTCCGACCTATCGCCCCCAGACTCTTTTAGAATTGGGAGAATACATGGCATTTACCGAACGATATGGTAAACGTCGGATTCCACTCCCCGGAAGGCAACAACAGCTAATTATTTTGCGAGCGCAAACTTTTTCCAAGCAACAGCCTTTAGAAACAAGTGTAGATATAGAACAGGCATCAGAGGGTGGTAGTGGTGAGTTTGACGGTTCTTGGGAAGAACCAGCTATCCATCAGTTGCGCTCGGCTATGGCTATGCAGCCCGAACCAGAAGAAGATACCCTGCGTTCCGTTGTGATTACTGAATTAATAGATTATTTAGAAGAAAAAGAACAATCTGACTGTGTTGATTACTTTGCTTTGCGTCTTCAAGATTTATCAGCACCAGAGATTGAGTCAATTTTAGGTTTAACATCTCGGCAGCGTGATTACTTACAGCAACGGTTTAAATATCATTTAATTCGGTTTGCTCTTTTACATCGTTGGGAATTGGTTCATGAGTGGTTGGAAGTTTCTTTACCCACTAATTTGGGTTTAACTCCGATTCAATGGGAAACTTATCTGGCACAACTAGATGATAAACAAAAGTCTATCTTAGATTTGAAGCAGCAAGGAAAACCTGACGAGCAAATATCTAAGATATTAGGCTTGTCAATGGCACAATTACAGAAACGTTGGTTTAAGATTTTAGAACAAGCTTGGGAAATTCGGAATTCTTTAGTGTCCGGATCTAGTGCATCTACCCATGAATGGTGACTTGTGAATCTTCACAAAATGATCAACTTGCTTGGGTATTGAAAAATCATAACTTCAACACTTACGGGTATAGCTTGTTATAATGTGAGGAAATTGACGGGGTAGATATTCATTTCAAGATGGTAGCCAAATTATTGGTGAACTCAAATTGATAAGAAAAGCCCCAAACCTTTCAATTGGGAGAAATTCCTACTGTGCAAGAACGTTTTCAAGCTATTCTTAAGCGTCGGTTACAAGACCAAGTAGAAAAAAACCCGCCGTTGTTCCCCTGGGAAACACAATCAATGGAGTATCCCGACTGTGTAGAAGAACAATCTCTGGGTTTAGTTCCTGTTTGGGGGTGGACTGTCCACCAATCTAAGCTAAATTTGCCTATTCATTTGCCTGAAAAAGTTTTTTGGCAATTGCTGGAAAAATGTCAGGTGTTATTGACATCTTCTTTACCTCTGGGAGCTAAGTTAGTTCAGGTGGTAGAAAGTATGTTCCCTACAGATGCTCAAGCTATTAATGATTTGGCTGGGTTAGTCCTGAGAAGCTCTTATCGTTCTGCTGATACTTTGACAGCGACGGCTGATGTTGAGAGCGATTATTTTGATTTATTGCCACGTCAACAAATGGCTTTGTCTTTAATGGCAGCCAAGCAGTTGTTGGAAAATTTAACTTTGCCAATTTCATTGACTCAGCCACTGGTAGAGAAACAATGGCTCACTACGGTGGGGACTTTGAGTATTCGAGTAGAATTACGGAATTTAGGTGAATTCATGAAGTTGACGGTTCAGGGTGAATTACCTACGCCGGGGATTTTACAACTCCAGGGTAATGATACTCAAGAATTTGTGAAATCTGAGACTTCAGAAATACCAGTTATAGAGTTACAAATTGATAGAAATCAGCCAATTTATACTTTGGCAGTGGAGTTCCCTGAATTAGATCAACAGCCTTTGTTGCTGGCTATTCAGGTGAAAATCTAAGGTAATAAGTAGGTTGGCGTTGAAAATTATCGTTATAGCAAGGCAAGAGGCAAGAGTAAAGAAGTTTTCAGCGATTTTACGTTTCTTTACACAGTTTGGTTTTATTGTTTTCACCTACTTATTGCCTATCTAGGAGTTAGATGGGAGCAATGGCAACGAATGGATCATAATCTTGTTTAATTTCCTGGTTTTGAAACTTAGTTCTCTTTGCAATCAACAAGATCAATTCAATATTAAGGGCGTATCTAATTACCTTAGCTATGAGCGGGATACTTGTACTCTCAGGGAGTCTGAAGCTAGGATAGGGGGGAAGTTGAAAACGAGATGATAGTTTTCTGCCTAGTATGGTATCCGCAGCGTCTACATCATAGCTTTGCTTATTTGAAAATGTTTAATTTATCTAGGATTAATCGGTTTTGGCGTTTACCGTTAGGTAATCAGTGGCAACCAACTAGAGGAAAATCCCTAGTCAAAGAAGTGGAAGATTCGATTCCTTTGCGAGTGCTAGTGATGGTACTGGTAATTTTGGGGATTGTGGCTACGGATATTGCTGGTGAGACTCAATTTAGTTTATGGACTGTTCCACTGACTATGGCTGGAACCTGGTGGAGTTATTACCGTCGCCGTAGTTCCAATATTCCAATCCAGTTTTGTATTGCGATTGGAATGTTGTTGGCTTTGGGGGCTTTTTTTGGACGGTTTATTGGTAATTGGAATGATACTCGGTTAAGTTTGGCGGAGTTACTGATTCAATTGCAAGTATTACATAGCTTTGATACGCCTCGGCGGAAGGATTTGGGCTATTCGATTGTGATTGGGTTGATTTTGGTGGGTGTGGCGGCGACTTTGAGCCAAACTATGGCTTTTGCGCCTGTGTTGCTGTTGTTTTTGGCGATCGCTCTCCCCACTTTAGTTCTGGATTACCGTTCTCGTCTAGGGTTCAAGCCATCAACTTCGGAAAAATCTGCCAAAAAGAATAATCCTAATTTCAATTTTAAGGTTCTAATTTTAAATTTTTTGGTGATTCTGGCTTTGGGACTGGGGATTTTTGCTATTTTGCCTCGGTTTCCTGGTTATCAACTGAGGTCTTTTCCTGTAAGTGCGCCGCTGAAAGTCCCAGATAATTTTACAGGCAGGAGTATTATTAATCCCGGTTATGTCCGTGAAGGTAAGGGTAATGGTCAAGGTAGTGGTAATGATAGTGGTAGAGGCTCAGGAAAGGCTGGTGAACCAGGAAAATTAGATAATAATTTTTATTACGGTTTTAATAGCGAGATGAACCAAAATCTGCGGGGAGAGATGAAACCCAAGGTGGTGATGCGGGTGCGATCGCAAGCTGAAGGTTTTTGGCGCGTTCTAGCCTTTGACAATTACACAGGCAAAGGTTGGAATATTTCCCGTAATGATCAAGTTACCACTCTCAGACAATCACCTTGGACTGCCCGCATTTCTATTGATCCTCCACCATTCACGACTCTCACCAAAGAGGTGGTGCAAACTTACAATTTGGTGTCGGAATTGCCTAACCTGATTCCAGCGATGTCCTATCCCAAAGGTTTGTATTTTCCCACTCCAGCCATAGCCATTGATCAGGAAGATGGTTTACGTGCGCCAGTGCAGTTGTCAGAAGGGCTAACATATACAGTTGTTTCAGATGTTCCTTACCGCGATCGCTCTTTATTGGTTAAAGCCTCAACTAAATACCCAACTAATATTAAACAGTATTATCTGCAAATCCCGCCAAAAATTGCCGATAAAGTCCGAAAACAAACTGAAGAAGCATTGGCTAGTTATGATCAACAACGGGTTTCCCGTTCTCCAGGAACTAAAAGCCTAGATTCGGCTTACGAAAAAGCTCTTTATTTAGCCCAGTATGTCAAACAAAATTACACCCTACCCACCAATCCCTTGGACTTGCCTTATTTGGATGAAAAGGATGATTTAGTAGAAAGCTTTTTATTCAAAAATAAAGGTGGTTATCCCGACCATTTTTCCACTGTATTAACGATTATGCTACGTTCTGTAGGTATTCCATCACGGCTAGTGGCGGGATTCGCCCCAGGAGAATTTAATCCGTTTACGGGGATGTATGTTGTCCGTAATACAGATGCCTATGCGATGACAGAAGTTTATTTCCCCAAGTATGGCTGGTTTACCTTTGATCCAATTCCTGGACATCCTTTGATTCCCCCTTCTATCGAAGAAGATCAAACTTTTAGTGTGCTGCGTCAATTTTGGAATTGGATAGCTGGTTGGTTACCTTCACCAATTACAGCTATTTTAAATACTGTGTTTGGGACGATATTTAGCTGGTTGTTCCAAGGGGTAGCTTGGTTCTTCAGTTTATTTACTAAAGGTTGGTTAGGAATATTAACCGGCTTAATCCTGGGGACAATCGCCGCTTTCTTCGCTTGGCTGGGTTGGGGACAATGGCGGAAGTGGCTTAACTTGCGTTGGTTAAAGAAATTACCGCCTATGGAAAGACTGTACCAACAAATGCTACAACGGACTGCCAACAAGGGTTTAGGTAAGCATCCTAGTCAAACACCCCTAGAATATGCCCAGCTTGCATACCAACACCATTCCCCAGAAATAGCTGAGGTGATAGATGAAATCTGTCATGCTTATGTGAGTTGGCGTTATGGTGGACATACTCCCAACTACCAGCAATTACAACAAAAATGGCAAGCATTAAAGACTTCCAAATAAAAAATAAATAAGTTGGCGTTAAACAATAGACATCTCCGAAAAATATTGTAGAGACGTTCCATGGAACGTCTCTACAAGGGTTTCAAGTCACGCACATTTAATTCTCGGAGATGTCTAACGAATATATGTAACGAAATGTAAATTCAACAAATACCCTATAAATATCTTACTTCAGGGTTTTTACCCACATTTAGCATAAGTAAATATACTCAAAGTATTTTTAATGGCAGGTTAAGTAGTGAGACAGAATTAATTACACAATGTCATTGCGTTAGCGCAGCGTGGCGTTAGCCATATGGAACGAAGTTAAATGAGGCAATTCCCAGGGTTGTGATTGCTTCCCTTCCCTCGCAATGACTGTAAATATTTTTGTCCAATTACTTATTCTGTCTCCGATATGATTTTTTATCTTAGAACACCTGCTGAATGTGGGGTGCATAGGTTCTGTCCCTACAATTCTGCATATATCATAGGGAATATTTTTAGGAGATTTAGCGGATAATACAGCTAAAAAAAGCATTAATTATGAAAAAACTCTGGCTAACGTGGTTTAAATCGTTGTAACTACCATTCTTTAGCGATAACATGGGAATAAGTTTACTACAAGCTTTTCATTTTTCGTTTAGCTGAAATCTTTTTTATGGAAATTCAATTAATCAATATCGGTTTTGGTAATATCGTCTCTGCCAACAGAGTCGTTGCCATCGTTAGTCCAGAATCTGCTCCCATTAAACGGATTATTACCGACGCTAGGGATAGAGGTCAATTAGTTGATGCTACCTATGGAAGACGGACTAGGGCAGTGATTATTACTGATTCTAGTCATGTTATTCTCTCCGCGATTCAGCCAGAAACAGTAGCCAATCGGTTTGTCATTTCTCGTGATCATCATGTTGTAGATAATTAATCATCGGCATAATTATCAACCCAATTCTATTTGTACCATATCGGCTGTAGGATATGAATTAGACTGGATTTCTGTCACCAGTGCTACAAATTCTTTAGTCTTGATGCTATTTTAAAGAGTGAGGATGAGAAATACTGGCGCAAAAGCTTATACCATAGGTATTTAACCATCTCAAGTCCCAAGTTCAAAATGGTATTAGTTATTTTAGTCGCTAACACAAGACTAAGGAATCATTTGTATTTATTAATTCACTCTTTTCACGGATAATGCAAGTCTTACCTACCCATAATGGTGCAAATACGAAGGAATGTCTGCCTCTGGGCAAACTAATTGTTTTAACCGGTCCGAGTGGAGTCGGTAAAGGTACATTAATGAATGAAATTCTCCGGCGTTATCCAGAATTGCATTATTCAGTATCTGCAACGACTCGTTCTCCCCGTCCGGGAGAAATCAATGGTAAAAACTATCACTTTATTAGTCGGAGTCAGTTTGAACAGTTAGTTACTCAAGGCGAATTTTTAGAATGGGCAGAATTTGCTGGTAACTTTTATGGTACGCCCCGTGAGGCTGTGCTGAATCACGTTCAAGCTGGTAAGTTGGTGGTGCTAGAAATTGAGTTAGCAGGAGCAAGACAAATTCGTCATACTTTTCCTAGTGCTCTCAGTATTTTTATTTTACCACCTTCATTTACAGAATTAGAAAAGCGGATACGCGGGCGCGGACAAGACGCGGAAGATGCTATTTCTCGTCGTCTGCAACGTGCTGAAGAGGAAATTGCCGCTGCTAACGAATTTGATATAAAAATTATCAATGATGATTTTGAGCAAGCTGTAAAGGAAATAGAGAAGGCGATTTTTGAATAAATATCTGGTAATGGGTAATTGGTAATTGGTAATGGGTAATTGGTAATTGGGAAACAAATTCTCCGTTCTATAAAACTTACCCAAAATTACCAAAGTCTAGACACATCTGGACAGCGATAATCTTAGTGTTTATTTCCTGCTTCATCGTGGTCTTAGAATGACTTCTAAGAGGTTTTTCCACTCGACAG
>NZ_JADEWA010000177.1:0-10150 GCF_015207865.1 Dolichospermum sp. LEGE 00246 | reverse complement strand
GTAGTGAGACAGAATTAGTTACACAATGTCATTGCAAATGGAACGAAGTGAAATCAAGCAATCGCCAGGGTTGTGATTGCTTCCCTTCGCTCGCAATGACTGTAAATATTTTTGTCCAATTACTTACTATTTTTGACTCTAGCTTTATAAATATAAACATCTTCATTAAAACCAGTTAATCTATCTCCTAATAAATTTCCTTTTTGCAATTCTGTAATGAAAGATTGAGTATCAGAACGAATATTTCGGTATTTTTTGGCTAAATGTTTTAAATTTCTCTGATATTCAGGAGTTAAATCAATCAATATTAATTAAAAAAGAATCATTCTGTATCAATTCCTTCCCACATTTTTTCCCAAGGGATTCTTTTTCCTGCTTTTGCTTCTTGTAATGCTGTTTTTAAACTCTCTTTTATTTCCTGAATTGGAGTATCATCAGGATCAGATTCAATGTCATCTGATACAAGGATAATTACTCTCACTTGACTAGATGTATAAATTTCTAAAGGTTTATCTAATAATAATTGACCTTTTTCATCAACTTTTCCCATGACTTCAAAAGCTTTCATTACTTAACCTCAAATGAATATTAATATAACCATAGCAATGTAAGTATTGTAACACAAAATATCTTACTTATGAATTAGTTTCTAAATAAATAATAATCATAATAATTCCTCTGTAGTACCATCACACAAAAGAGTAAATAAGCCAATTTCCTTCATTTCCTCAATATAAGGAGGGGTTTCACTTTTCCAATGATAAGCTAAATCTCTTAACCATGATTGAGTTAAAGTTATTAAAGTAGATTGATAGATGATGCCTTCGATACTTTTTGGATTATAATGTTCTAAAACCTTTTTCGTGTCCAATCTTGCTACTTCTGTAAAAGTCGGACTCTTAAAGATTCTCATGACATTAGAATTAACAAACATTAGAAAAGGAATATGCTGATATTGTTCCATTTTTAAGATATTAATATCTGGGGAAGAATACATACCTGAAAATCTCACATCTATCATCAAAATAGATTTATCATTCTTATCTTTAGCAACAATTGCTGGTTGAAAATCAATTACAGTTGGAGGTTGTATTTTTAACATGGTATTTCACCTCTTGTTTAATAGTTTAACTAGTTTTCATATAGGAAATATTTGTACTAAATTTTATCACAATTTATCAATAAAATGTGAAAAGCTGGCGACTAGAAGTCACGGCTACACAGGCAAAACCCACCTGCGTGGGTTGATTTTTCATTAGTCTACGCAGGTGGTCACCGAGCCTGTCGAAGTGTGGACTTTGTTTGTGTAGTAGCGACTTCTAGTATACTGCGGCGTAAATAAAACAACCATTCTCAATCACTAAAAAGCTTACGCCATATTATTTTTGACTTTTAACTTTTGACTTTTGACTTCCGCCTTGCGGTACTAGTCGCCTAAAATTTTTAAACTCTCAGAAGGGGTTTTAATTCAACTCTGTGGTCTGCTGTAGTATTTATGACCTGCCATAGCCATTGCCAAAAATCCCCACATAATCATCCCGGCAATACTCAGCATCCCGCTATAAATAATTAACTGGGCGCAAGAACTGATACCAATAGCGCGGGCAGCACTGAGAAAACTATCAAAGCGACCTTCTGTATAATTACTAACGGTAATTAGCATTAATACTAACCCACTAATATAGGGTATAGCACCAATCCAACCCAAGGTAAAAAACATATCTAAAATGCCGCTATCAATAACAATGACTTCTATTTGTCCAGTTTTTTCATTCACTTTCCAGATATTTCCAAAGCCGTTACCGACAACATTAGAAAGAGCTAAATTCAGGTTTCTGTCATAAGTTGCGGATCTATCTCTAAAACTACCATCTTGTTCGAGATTGGAAAAACTTTCAAATCGAGTGGTAATAACTTTAGAAAGCGGTTCGATAGTCACCAAGGGAATAACGCAGATTGACATTACTAAAATTATGGTAATTAATCGCATTTGAATTTTGGGTTTTACTGAACCAAAAATCATAATTATTCCTAATAACCAGCCCCCCCAACTTGTCCGCACTTGGGAAAGTAAGAATGATAAATAACCCACAGCAGAAGCGGGGAAAATTAATGGGCCAGTGCTGGTAAATAATAATAGTAAACCAGCTTGCATGACAGTCCCAAATGGACCAGGTGAGTGTAATGTACTCCAAACGCGCATTCCAAAAGGAATTGGGTGTCCAGCACTGGTAAACATTTTCGATTGAATTAACCAATATCTATCCCATTCAGGAGCGACAACAAATTGATAGACACCGTAAGCTCCCAGGATGAGTACACACCAAATAAATGTTCTTTGCAGATGTTGACGATAACTGGGATAATCTCGCCAATTAGAAAAGAGGTGAAAAGCAAAAATTATCGGACTTAACCAATCTAAAAAACTCCGAACTACAGGGAGTGGTTGATTGTAAATTAAACCTATTAAACATCCATAACAAACTCCTATGGCTGCTAAAAGAAATGGCAGTCCCCCTTGACGAAGACTGCTAGGTAGATGTTTGAAAAAGGTGAATATGGTCAGGAATACGACTAAATAAGGTGCAATTAACATTTGTCTGGTGGGGTCCCAGCCAACTTTATAGTCAACGAAACGAGTGATTATAGGGGTCAGGAACCAAATCCACCAAGTGAAACCAATATAGTGGATGGGATGCCGTAAATACAAAAACACAGCGACTAGAAAGGCACTGGCGGAAAAAACAAAGTGCAAACTGCCTGTACTGGTAAAGTAGCAAGCTGTTGTGATTAAGATAAAACCTAGGATGATGATCCAACTTTGGGCTGATCGATCTTGGGGAGAAAATTGTTCTTTTAAAACTGTATTGAAAAGTGTTGGTTTGGAAATCATTTTGATCTCAATATTCTATAAAAAGTTTAGTTAGGAGATAGATCCCCGACTTCTTCAAGAAGTCGGGGATCTCGGTTGGGGTAATTAATAACTAAGATGGTGATTTCCTATCTTTCTATATTTTTGATATCCTAACCATCTTCCTTGTAAGGATGCTCGCAATTTTTTACTGGCAATTTCTTTTTGTTGGGGAAATAGTCTCAGCCATTGACATATTCCTAAACTTTCTCTTGTGCCAACTAAAATTGACCAGGATAAAAATATAATTTGACGCAGGGGCGAAAGATGTTCTAATAAAATTAAGGTTTCGTTGTGGACTAGGTTAATTAATGCGCTGTCGTTAAAGTTGTGGCGTTGATCTTCGTCAAATCTTTGGGCGGGATAGTGATCTACTGCAATGCTGGGATCATAAATTATTTTCCATCCAGCCCGTTTGAGGGTGAGGGCGAAGGACATTTCAAAATGTACTTGTGCGCCTGTTCCTTGCATTCTGTCATCAAATCGCAATTTACCGATCGCCTGGGTACGAAAGCTCATATTCACGCCTTTGAGAACATCAACTTCACGGGGTGCGCCTATTCCTAAGTGGTGGTTGCCAATGACGCGCCCCCACCATTGCAATTTACCAACTATGGGACGAGAACCATTTTCCAGTTTGTCTCCTTGATACACCCAATCACGACCACCAACGCCACCAACGGCATAATTAACGCTAAAGTGAGTATTAATTTTTGCTAACCAATCCGGGTGGGGGGCGGCATCATCATCAGTGATGGAAAGAATGTCTCCCTGTACTTGTGCCAGTCCGGCGTTGAGGGCGGCGACGACTCCCGGCTGAGTGACGGTGACAATCTGTAAGGGGAGGAGGTGGGGTGGAAATTGTTGGAGAAATTGCTGAGTTTCTGTGTCTGTATCTCTGACAACAACGATCGCCTGATCAACTGATTTAGTTTGCTGTTGCAGTGCTTTCAGACAGCGGGCTAGGTCTTGAGGACGGCGATAGGTGGGGATGAGAACTGTGTTTCTCATGGGTGATTAACTCCTCAAATATATTTAGATAGGTTTGTGCCATTGTTGACCAGCTATGTTGTTCGGCAATAGTCCGGGCAACTTTACCCATTTGTTGACGCAGTGAGCGATCGCTATTTAACAACCTAAGCGCATCGGCTAAAGCATTAACATCATCACAATCGTCTAAAACGATGCCACAGTCGGGATTAACTAAATCAGCCGCACCAGTAGTAGTGGCGGTAATCACGGGCAAACCTGAAGCCATCGCTTCAATCACTACAAGTCCAAAAGGTTCATAACGGGATGGAAACACAAATAAATCTGATGCCCGTTGAATTTGGGGCATATCACGGCGATAACCTAAAAAATGCACTCTTTCACTAATATTTAATGCTCTTGCCATTGCCGGATAAGGGCTATCTTGAGTACCACCGACAACTGCTAAATGTAATTCAGGAAGTTTTACCAAAGCGTGAAGTACAGTATCTAAGTTCTTCCGAGAAATCCGAATATCACCTGCAAATAATGCCAAATTAACATTCTCAGGTAATCCCAATTCCGTCCGAGAACTGACACCAGGAGCAAATTCTTGTAAGTCTACACCATTAACAACAACCCGAATTTGTGAACGAGGTACATCAATATTTACTAATTCTTGGGCAACTTTTTCTGAGACAGCAATAATAATCTTAGATTTCCGAAAAGCTTGTTTTTCCCAATAAGCATTAGCCGCAGTAAATAACCATTGATATAACCCGTACAAATCTTTACGGTTATGGGAAATATGCACAGGCGATTTCAACCAAGAACCATGTACAAAATGCACGGCATTGACATCACTTGCCCCCATAGTAATCGCGCCATTGACCTTAATCAAATCTAAATTGGCTCTATTTTTACGCAACCAATCAGCACTTTTTTGAGCAAAAATCAAATTGCGAATAAATTCCGTAGGATACCCTTCTACTGGAATATAAATACAATTAATAGCACTATTCTCGGCTAACTCTGGGGCAATTTCACTAGCTAATAATGTCAGATCATGACCACGCCGAATGGCTTCTTGAACTACTTCATAATTAACTCTACCTTGACCATCACCTTTTCTGATTTTGTGGGTAACAATACAAATTTTCACTGATAACCTCTTGTGATTGACTAAATTAGGAAATTTTCCAAATTTTATTCGTTAGATTGGTAGGAATAAAACTAATAATTAAAGCCACTAAAGTTCGTAAATTAAATTTTTGTTCACTTAAAGTTTGCCAAAAATAACGACGAGCATCTGTAATTTTTTGATCTCGTAATAAGCCAATTCCTAAAGTTGTATTAGCTTCTAACCATTTGGTTTTAAAGTAGGACTTAAATTCCTGTAACCGTTGATCTTCCATAAAGGTTTGATAACAGAATATCTCACTTTTACCTTTACGGATTTTTGCTTGAACATTGCGACTACCACTGAGCATAGTATCAGTTTGTTCATGCTCTCGATATTGGGTTAATTTTTCGGGAACATAGTAAACTCCATAGCCAGAAATACAACAAAGATATGTTAAATATAAATCCCACATTCCGTCAACCTCTGAAGGAATATTATCCCAATTAAGCACTCCATTTCTAATTACACAAGCCGCCGCAGTGGGAATACTTTTATCAATTAAGCCAATTTGAGTAAAATTTTTATGAACTCCGGGAGTGATTTGATCACGTTTATAACTGCGGGTATTGTTTTCAGTAGCAGCGACATTAATTTTACTATCACCATCTATAATATATTGGTCACAAAATGCCAAAATTAAATCGGGATTTGCTTCTAAATTGGGAACAAGCTTAGATAGAAAATCCTCATTCCACATATCATCATCATGGAGACTAGCCACATATTTACCTGTAGCAATTCTCAAACCATGAAACTGATTAGCTAACATCCCAATATTTTCTTCGTGTCGCCAAAATTTGATGCGTGAATCTTGAAATGATTCAATTAGTGCTTGAGGATTTTCAGAACTACAATTATCAGAAACAATAATTTCTAGATTTTGATAGGTTTGGTTAACAGCACTATTAATTGCTTGTTTCAGGTATTCTGGGCGATTATAGGTGGGGATAATGACGCTTACTAAAGGTTCGGAGGAGTTAATATTTAACATTGGCTGTAGGATGAGAAAATAAACTATGGGAAAATTGAATGCTTGTTTATCTCACTTCATTTTGAATTTGATAATATTGCCAAAATTTGCCACGTTGTTGAAGTAGCTCTTGATATGCTCCCTGTTCTACGATTTTTCCTTGTTCTAAAACTACAACTTTATCGGCTTTAGCTATAGTAGAGAGACGGTGAGCGATCGCAATGACTGTGCGCCCAACAGATAGCTTTTCTAAGGATTCTTGAATTAACCGCTCAGACACAGAATCTAAGGCACTTGTAGCTTCATCTAGAATCAGGATTTGGGGATTTTTTAGCAATGCGCGAGCGATCGCAATTCTTTGTTTTTGTCCACCTGATAACCGCACACCTCTATCTCCTAATTGCGTATCAAAACCCTCCGGCATTTCTAAAATAAATTCTAGAGCATTTGCCAATCGTGCAGCTTCTTTAATTTCTGCTTCTGTAGCTGTTGGTGTCCCGTAAGCAATATTATTCCAAACAGAAGTATTGAAAATAAAAGTATTCTGACTAACAACTGCTATCTTAGAACGCAGAGAGTTAATGTCAAATTTGCGAATATCAACTTCATCTATATAAATATAGCCGTCAGTAGCATCATGAAAGCGAGGAATTAAATCTGCAAGTGTGGTTTTACCAGCCCCAGATGAACCGATTAAAGCCGTCATTTCCCCTTGTTTAATCGAGAGAGTAATATTATGTAAAACTCGTTGATTAAGACTATAATCAAAATCTACAGACACCAAATCAATTGATCTTCTAAAACCAGGAAATCTTAATGCGCCATTTTGAAAATAGATTTTATCATCAGGTTTCAACAAATCCTTGATATTTTCCACTGCTCCCGCTTGGGTACTTAAAAAAGCCACTACCCCATTCAAATCCTGAGTCATAGGGATAATGCGGAACAGGACAAAAAAGAAAGTTAACAAAGCCGAAACTTTCATTAATCCTGTGGCTAAAGCCACAATAATCATACTAATCAGAATTAGCGTAGATATACTCTCAGCCAAAGGCTTAACTATCAAAGAAATCCAATAAACACTTTTCCAAGTATTAACAATTTTTTCACTGGCTTGGTAATAGCGGTTTCGCTCAAATTCCTGAGTAGAAAAAGCATGAATTGTGCGAATACCTTCGATAAACTCTAGCACCCTAGCAGTAAAATTATCATTAGCGGAAGTAATCGCAAAACTACGTTCTCTAATTTGTTTATTTAAGGTAGATAATGCTACCGCCAAAAGACTAAATAGTAAAATAGAAACTATAGTCAGTTTCCAGGAAAGTATAAACAAAGAAATAGAATAGACAATCAGTGTAAAACTTCTAGTGATTAAAAAAGCTAGTCCACCAAAAATTTGTCTAATTCTCTCCATTTCACTGGTAAGAATATTAACTAATTCCCCAGATTTCTTATGACTAAAATAATTGAGAGTTTGAGCCTCTAACTGTTGAAAAATTCGTTTACGCAGATTATCTACTAAACTGATTTCACTAAACTGGATGCAAATCTGTCCTATATAATTAAAGGATGCCCGCATACAGGTTGTAACAACAATTAAAGCAGATATTCGATATAATCGCTCTGTTGCTGAACCATTAATTCCTAAAATCAAAATATCAAACCACTCTATCCCTGTTTTCACAGGTTCAGAACCAGGAGTAGTTAGGCTTTGCAGGAACACCAGCAAAAATCCTAAACCAAACCCTTCAAAACTTGCAGCTAAAGCCGAAAATACGATAGCTAAAATAGCCACAACTCGAAAGTGTTTAAATTCTCGTAATATTACCCGATTATTTTGCCACAAACTTGTAGCTTGCAATATTTTCATAGTTGACGGTAGAAATTTGGAATCCATAAAAATTTTGACCGATAATTTTGATAATTAAGTATAGAAGCACCAATCTCAAAAAAATTAATATGCTTACATAGGAGCGCGACGAATAAAACGACCAAGAGCAGAACCACAGAGAATTTCAAATTTTTGCCATAGTATTTTTGGTATTGAATATAATTGAATAGGTGTTTGGCTATGTCGCCAATATAATTTATCAGTTATGGTGGGAGAACTACCTTCTAAAGCACTTAGGAGTAGTTTTTTGCGCCAAGGTTTAATATGTGGGACTGTGGCGTGAGACATAATAGTACCACCAGGAACAAAATCCATGCCGTCTGGTCCAACGGTACTCAAAGGATAATTAGTTAGCATCAATGCTAAGTTCAAATAAGTCTGATCTCCATACAGATATGGATAATGATTAAAGGTATTACCGTTATAAAGATCCTTTAAATTGGCATATCCTGCCATTTCACCCAATTCTTCTAATTTCTGCCAAACTTTCAAGATAGATTTGTAGTTTTTATGAACTCCAATGAAGCCACTATTGTAGTGATAATCTAACTCGCGCTCACAAGCAAAACCATTATTTTCAGCAAATTCTTTCCATGCTAACCGTCTCGGATGATTCGCCGGCACAAGATACCAAGAATCACCACAAAGAGCAATTCCTCGACTTACCCAATTTTCATAAAAATCCCAGTTACATTTATTGACAATATCAGGATCAAAGTAAAATAAGGCATCAATATCTGGGCAATAATTTTCCCACAATTGGGACATAAAATCAGGTTTATAAAAGCCTAAATGTTTTGGAGTTGTTAGTTTGACAAATCGGATTGCACAACCTTCATCTACAGAAAACTCTTGATAACCAGTTTCTGTTTTTAGCTCCTTAGCCCAATCGGGTGTATTTCCACGATAACCAGCCCAAATTATGCCTCGAAAACCATGATAATACAGGGAATTTACCAAAGCCCCCACACCATAATGGTAGTCTTTTTCAAATACGGTACAAATCGCTGTTTGCATGATATTTATTATTTTTTAATTAGCTACATAATTCATAGTCATCAATATGAGAACAGGAAGTATTCATCAATTAGATAAAAATGCTTGAAAACACAGAGCCAATAGATTTATTCTCAACTATAGGCAGTTTATCCTTCCCATCTATTTACGATACACCGCTGAATTTATTTTGCTTTGCTTGTTTAATTTGTTATTTTGTGATTCTAAACTTAATTTAACTGCACCTTCCAAAGATAAACAACGATTATTGATTAGACAAAATTTTCCCTGCAATAGATTCAATACATTAGATAAATTATTCAAAATGAATGTACCTAAAATAATGTTCAAATCTGTCATTTCCTGTTTAGCCATAGAACTAAACCTAATAGCCTGAAAAAGTTGCCCATGTTCTCCGACATACCACTCATAATCAAACAGCAATTCTGGGGAATATATTTGCATAGTTATTAATCCTCCGAGTATGACTGGACTCATAAATAACAGCAAAAGTAAAGCCCAAGTCCAATCAATTATTATTTGTAAAGTTCTGAAAATTTGATTACCTTTCTTTGGTAATTTTTGATGCCCAGAAATGTTTATAAATATGGGCTTATTAGCTTTTTGACAAGCATTTGCCCAAACTTTTAATAAAGAATCACCGATTTTGGGATCTATGCTGACTAAACTAACTGGAGAATGTTTTAAACATTCTATTAAAGATTCTTCATTTTCTAGTGCAGCTAAATGGGGTTGTGAGAATTTTTCAGAGGCTTTTACTAATAATTTTCCTCTGCGCCATTTTAATGAGCATGATAGGAAGTTAAAATTTTCAGATTGCTGGGGGACAATAGAGTTACTATTTAGACTAGAAATGACTGAAATTGGCATATATTAACAGCGATAAATTAGTAAAAGATTGACTAAATATTTACCATTAGAAAATTAATATTTTCTTGACCGAACAGTATTGTATAGGAGTCCTATAGCAATGATTAAATATGACAACAGAAAATTAGGAACACTTGGATTTATGATCAAGAGTAGTCATCTCAGAGAAGATACTAACTTTTTGCAACCCTGATAAAATTACTTCGGTTTCGTCCTGGAGATTTTGATGATGGGTTTCAATCTCTAGAATATAAGACTCTCGATAAATAAATCATCAAGAAACAACTTCTTTATTCACTCTTTAAATAAATATTACTTTCTTCTCTATAATATTAAGAT